>JAEUIF010001260.1 GCA_016795185.1 Planctomycetia bacterium
ACTGGCCGTCGTCCGCGAAGGTCGGGCCTTCGGGGCCATCGAACGTCATGCCGATGAAATCCTGGTCGGCGATGCCCGGCGCACGATCCAGGCAATTGCCGAAGCGGTACAGGCAATCGATGATGCCATTGTGGCCGCCGATGTGCCCGTGAAAGCCCAGGTGCTCGATGATGACGGCCCAGCGCGTCTCATCGCGGTAGGCGTGCAGGCGCACGTCGGCGAGATGGACGTAGCCGTTGTCGAGCATGGGAAACGTGTACGCCTTGGCGCATTCGTCCAGCTGCCGCTGGATGTCCGCCACCCGAAAGTTGCCCTGGCCCATGGAGTCCCTCGTGGTCGCTGAATGTATCCGATCGCCCGCCCGGCTGGTCTGTTCCTGCGTTTGCCCGTTGCTACCGATTACCACCCGCCCGCTAGAGTTGCAACAGAAGACGCAGCTTTATCTCGACTTCCTGCCAGACTGCCGACGACAAAACTCCGAGCGAGCGAACCAGATCCGTCTGGTGGATCGTCGCCAATTTGTGGAGTCGGAGGGTGGACACTGTCTTCAGGTTGGCGGCCTGGCACTCGGGCTGAGTGGGATCGAGCACAACGTCTGTTGGAAGCAGAGTCGCGGGAACAACGGAGGTGATGTAGCCGACCAGCACCTCCGGCACGGGACCGACTGGCCCGGTCAACAGCAGGACGGAGCGAATCTTGGCACCCACCGTGCCGCCGAAGGGAAACGACGCCAGGTAGATTTCGCCGGGGCTCATTGCACGGGTTTTCCGTCGTTCAGGGTGTAGATGTCCTCGCGGGGATCGCTCCAATCGGCCGCCCAAGCATGGGCCACCGCCTTCGCCCAGTCATTCGCCATCTCATTGCCATCGATGTCATCCGGCACTTCCAGGATAATCTTGACCAGTCCTGGACGAATGTGCGACGGCACGGCGGCCAGTAACTGATGCTGTTCGGAAACTTGGCCGATCAGTTCGATGGTGTTCATGGCTCACCCACCTTGATTTTCCGCCAAGAGATCGCTGTTGTCCGCCTCACTGATAGTAGCACTTTTTGACAATGACGCCTGTCGCGGCGTCAATTACGTAGTGCGGGCCGCCGCCTGCCATCATGGATTGCGCGAGCTCATAGTCGACATGCCATCCGTCCGCCTTCAACACAACGACGACCCGATATGCCGACAAATCACGGTATGCTTGTCGTGCATCCATCTCCGCAATGTGCAACACCTGTTCGCGCGTCACGCTGCCATCCTCAATCGAACAGCCCCTTCGACTCACCGTTCTTTTCCGGCTTGCTGGGCTTTGCTTCCCCCTTGCCTTCGATCTCGTCCCAGTTGACCAGCTCGATGGCCGGCGGCACGATGCGCACGAAGCTGGTGCGCTTGACGGCCTCGATGCCCTTGCCGCCGCGGCTGGTCTGCTCGCGGCTGCCGTAGAACTCCATCTGTTTGCCGCCGCTAGTCTCGACCACCAGGGCGTCGTTCTGGTTGCGGATCAGCGCGCCGCCCAGGCAGCTGTCGCCCTCGTCCAGCTTGATGCCGAGCACCCCCTTGCCGACGCCGGACAGAATGTTGACTTCCTCGATCGGGAAGTGGATCACATGGCCGTCGGCGGAAGCCAGGAATAGCGTCTTGTGGTCGCGCTGCACGGCGGCCAGCACGACCTTGTCGCCTTCGTTCAGGCGCACGTACTGCCGGCCCACCTTGGTCGAAGCCTTGCGGAACGGGGCGAGAGGCAGCCGCAGCGTTTGCCCCTGCGCCGTGGCGACCAGCAAGAAAGGCGGCGCGGGTTCACCGTTCTTCACTTCCTGGTCGGGCGGCGTGAAGCGGTCGTCCGTGGTGATGGCCGCGATGATCTTCACTTGATCGGCCAGGCGGAAAAACTTGACGATCGGTTCGCCGTAGCCCGAACTGGCCGGCACCTCGTTGATGCGCATGGTACAGGCGGTGCCGTCGTCGGCCAGGAAGATGACGTGATCGAGCGTGCTGCCAGGCACCACCGCCATCACCTCGTCGCCTTCGCGGACGCGCGTGCCCTCCACCGACGCCAACCGGCCGACGCGCTTGATCCAGCCGTCGCGCGTCAGCACCACGTTGGTGTTTTCGCGGACGATGTACGCTTCCTCGTCGAACTCGGGCGCGTCCTCGCCGGAAGCCATGCGCGTTCGCCGCCGGTCGGCGAACTTCTCGCCCAATTCGCTCATTTCGTCCTTGATGACGCCCCAGAGCTTCTTTTCCGACCGCAGGATGACCTCGATCTTCTCGGCGGCAGCGCGCTTCTCCTTTAGCTCGTCGAGGATCTTTTTGATCTCCAGCTGGGCGATCTTGTACAGCTGCACGTCGAGGATGGCTTCCGCCTGGATCTCGTCGAGCTTGAAGGTCTTGATGAGCTTGGCAGCCGCGTCGGGCTTGCCTTCGCTCTCGCGGATCAGCCTGATGGCCTTATCCAGGGCGTCGAAGATGATGCGGAAACCTTCCAGGATGTGGATGCGCTTGCGCAGCTGCTCCAGCTCGAACTCGAACCGCTTGCGCACCGTGGCCAGGCGGAAATCGAGGAAGTGTCGCAGGATCGCCTTCAGGCCCAGGCGCTCTGGCCGGGGCTTGCCGTCCGGGCCAGGCACCAGGCAAGTCATGTTGAAGGCAAAGTTCTCCTGCAACTGCGTGTGCTTGTACAGGTAAGCCATGACCACGTTCGGGTCCGCGCCTGTCTTTACCTCCAGCGCGATGCGCAGCCCTTCCTTGGCGTTCGATTCGTTGGTCAGGTTGAGCAACTGCGGCAGCTTCTTGCTGGCAATGATGTCGCCGATGGCCTCTTCGAGGTTGCCCTTGTTGACGCCATAAGGGATCGACGTGACGACGATCTGCTCCTTGCGGCCGACTTCCTCGGTCTTCCACTCGGCCTGGACCTTGATGCTGCCGGTGCCCTCTTCGTAAATCTTACGCACACTGGTCCGGTCGGTGATGATCTTGCCGCCGAGCGGAAAGTCCGGTCCCTTGACCTTCTCCAGCAACTGCGCCGTGGTCGCTTCGGGGTTGTCGATCAGGTGGATGCACGCCTTGAGGACTTCGCCGAGGTTGTGGGGTGGGATGTTGGTGGCCATGCCGACCGCGATGCCGGAGGTGCCGTTGACCAGCAGGTGCGGCAACTGCGCTGGCAGCACGACGGGCTCCTCGCGCGAGCCGTCGTAGTTGGGCCGCATGGCCACGGTCTTCTGCCGCAGTTCGGCCATCAGAAAGTCCGACAGCGCCGTCAGCTTGGCTTCCGTGTAGCGCATGTCGGCGGGGTTGTCGCCGTCCACGGAACCGAAGTTGCCCTGCCCGTAGACCAG
>JAEUIF010000412.1 GCA_016795185.1 Planctomycetia bacterium
GAAGTAGGCGTCCTGGCGTTCACCGGGTCGATCGCTGCGCGGACCGCCCTGGCTCATGCGTGATTGGAGTTGCTTCACCTGACCGCGAAACTCCTGGCCTGGAAAGCCGTCGGCCGTTACGGCGACGTACTGACCGTAATAGACCCTGCGCACATCCAGGTCTTCCACCCAGGCGCGGACGTGCCGTCTGGACAGGTCGGCCACCACCAGCAGTGGTTGTGAGCTGCCCGGCCCGACCGCCTCTCCCAGCCGGGCATAGTGTTTAAGCACGCAACCAGCCATCGGTGCGCGTACCTGGGTGTAGGCCAGTTGCGTTTTCGCCACTTCCAGCTTCGCCTCCGCTTCCGCCAGTCGAGCCTGTGCATGAAGCTTCTTGTAGTGCGCGGCCTCGTAGTCCTGTGGACTGATCGCCCGGCTGGCGAGCATCTGCTGTGCGCGGCGGCTGTCTGCTTCCGCTTGCTGCGCCTGGATGCGCGCGGCTTCCGCTTCCGCGCGGGCCAGTGCGACCTGCCGTTCCTGTAGTTCATTGCGCAGTTCCACCAGCAAAGCGCCGGCCGGCACTTCGGTGTTTTCCTGCACATGGATCGCGGCGAGAATGCCACTCACTTCCGGACGCAGCGATAACTCCGGCTGCGCGCCCTCGACCACGCCTTCAGCCATCACGGGCAACGGTGCATCGGTCGTAAGGGCCGACCGGCCAAAGTCCGCCGCGCGAAAGGCGCTCGCCCCGAGCAGGCTGGAAATCAGGGCAATGCCGAGCAGCAATAGGACCGTCCGCTGGCTGCTCGCCAGCCGTCGCAGCCAGTCCAGAACGCGGAAGGAATTCATGCCACGGACTCCAGGGTGGCACGTTGAGCCGCTTCACCCGGCTGGGTGGCGCGAATCAGCCGGCCATGTTCCAGATGCAGAATGCGATTGGCGAACGAGAGAATGCGACTGTCGTGCGTCACCACCACCAGGGTTACGCCGTGCGCCTTGACCAATCGGGTCAGCAGTTCCATCACGGCCTGGCCATTCGCGGCATCGAGCGAAGCGGTTGGTTCGTCGGCGAAGAGAATGGCCGGATCGTTGACCAGTCCGCGGGCCACCGCCACCCGTTGACATCCGCCGGTACTGAGTTGTCCGGGACGCAGGCGGCCCTGCCGACTCAATCCGACTTGCTCCAGCAATCGTTCGGCCTGGGCGCGCGCCGTCGGCAGCGCGACGCCGCGCATGGTGGCGGCCAGCGCTACGTTGTCCAGGGCCGACAGCGTGGGGAAGAGGTTGAAGGTCTGAAAAACATAACCCAGATGCCGCTGACGAAACGCCGCCAACTCGGCGGGCCGCAGCTGTGCTACTTCCTGGTTCAGCACCTGGACGCTGCCTCCATCGGGCGTCAGGATGCAGCCCAGAATCGACAGCAGCGTCGTCTTGCCGCTGCCGGACGGCCCCACGAGAAAGACGACTTCGCCGCGCGCGATCCCGAGGCCAGCGCCTTGCAGCACGGGCGTGCGCTGCGGCCCGCTGCCAAACTCCTTGCAGACGCCGCGCGCCAGAATGGCCAGGTTCGGGGCAATCATCGTTCCTCAGCCTCGCAAGACGGTTGCGGGATCGAGACGGCGGATGCGAACGTAGGGGAGCCAGGCGGCCAGCAAGCAGACGCCGGTGGTCAACAGTACGCTCAGCGCGCCAATCCACCACGTCCAGTTAATCGGCGCGCGCGGGCTGTTCACCAACCAACCGATGGCCAACGAGATCGCCAGGCCCAGCGCCGACCCAAGGCCGGCGTTGCCGAGCGCCTGGGCGAGCACAAACTGGCCGACGCACTGGTCCGCGGCTCCGAGGGCTTTGAGCGTCGCGAACTCCTTGACGCGCTCGGTGACCGAAGCGTAGAGCGTCTGGCCGACGACCGCCAGGCCGACCAGCAAGCCAAGGAACGTGGCCAGGCCGAAGCTCATGCCGATCCCTGTCCGGGTCAGCCAGTATTCCATGCACATGCGGCTGTAGGTCTGTCGGTCGTACACATCGAGGTGAGGCACTTCGCGCTGGATGCGCGCCGCCAGTGCCCGTGGGTTGGTACCCGGCCGCGCTTTGACGAGAAAGAACGAACAGTATTCTGGCGTCAGGCCCGTCACGTACTGCCGTCGGGCCCGCTCCAGCGTGGTGAAGACGTAGGGATTGGTCGAGAAACCAACGATGCCGTCGGTCAGCCCGACGACCTTCGCCCGCCGACCATTGATTTCCAGGGTGTCCCCGACGCGACAATGTCCGAGTTTCTCGGCATCGCAAGAATCCACCAGAATGCCGTCCGGGTGTCGCACGGCCCGCGCATCGCCCTGAGCCATGCTCCAAGCGTTGCCGAGTAAACTGGCCGGCTCCGAGCCGACGACGATGACCGGCTCGAAGCTGCCATTGGCCAGGCGGGCCTCGCTGTACGAGACCAGGTACGGTTCCGCCCGCTCGACGCCGTCCACCTTGCGTATGCGCTGAATCCAGCGTTCGGGAATCCAGGAACCGACATCGACGTTGTTCGTGTACCGCCGGCCGACCCAGATGTCCGCCTGGCCATAGTCCACCAGCAGACTGGCCTTCTCGATCAAGCCCAGCAGCAAGCCGCCCTGCAAATTGACCAGGACCACGGCGAACGCGACACCGAAGAGTGAGGTCGCGAGTTTCGCGCGGTCTGCCAGCATCGCCTTGATGGCCAGGATCCACATGGTCTGTGCCTCTCGCCCACCGTGCAGGTTGGCTTCATCCCGCTGCGACGCCGGAATGAACCGTCGGGTCAAAGAAGATCGGTTCCGGTGCGGTGGCCACGGGCATGCCGAGCACCACGCGCACGGCGGTCGCCGCGGTGACGGCGGCAGTCAGGAAAGTCGACACGCCGAGTTGCGGCCCGGAGCAGGCCGTACCTTCCGCAAGGTCGACCATGACCTGTCGGAACGCCTCGATCACGTAGGCGGGTATCCGCTCTGGAAAGCAAGCCAGCAAGGCGCTGAATAGTTCCTGATGGGTCCGCGGCAGCGCGCCCTGATGGGTGGTCATAGCTTCGATACTGATGCCGTTCGGCGTGAACACCAGCGCTGCTCCGCCCCAGCCCAGCGTGAAGGGTGCAATCACAACCTTGCCCTGTCGCCGCGTTTCGCGATGCAGCGCGAAGACTGCTTGCACGTCGAGCAAGTCGATGGTGTCGATGACCACGTCCGCCTGCGCGACGATGCCGGGAATCGATGCGGCGGTGAGCATGCGGCAGTGAGTCTGGATGTCGGCATCCGGATGGATGGCCCGCAGCCGGCGGCGCAAGCTGGCGGCCTTGCCGCGACCGACGTCGCGCTGCGTGTACATCTGGCGATTGAGGTTGTGCGTCGCCACCGTGTCGCCATCGGCCACGAGCAACCGTTCAAAACCCGTGCGCAGGGCCAGTTCCGCGATCACGCTGCCCAGACCGCAACCCGCCACCAGCAGCCGACTCGACCGAACCTTCGCCTGGGCCGCTGGCGTGAGAAAGCCCTCGTTCCGCTGGGTGAGTTGGGCGTATAGTTCCGTCGGCGGTGTAGCCGCGTGCCGCGCGGGCAAGTGCGAAGTGCTGTGCAGGACCATGATTAGCAGCCCCCGGTTGAGGTGTTGCGACGGCCGATCTCAGTACAGATAAGTCATGCGCTGTTCGTGCCAGAGGCGTTCCACCTCGGCGATGTAGGGCGTGACGGGGCCGTGGTAGTCGACTTCGGGGCCGATCGGTGTGAACAGGCAACCCAGACCTTTGAGGACGCGGTGCAACGGCTGCTCCATCGCCGCCACCCAGTGTGTGATGCCCTGG
>JAEUIF010000413.1 GCA_016795185.1 Planctomycetia bacterium
AGCATTAGGAACATTAGACGCGGTTTTAGGCGGGCGGTCAACGAGAATTCGGCGGAATTCCTGCGGTGATTTCAGGTTGTGAACTCACGGAGTTTCAGGTGCGGGGCGCCTCACTCGCCAGGTCCGCCAGCCTATCGGATGGCGAAGTGGCGGACCCAAAGACGCCCCTTGACCGAACGGGCAATCTTGTACGTCGGGCTTTCCAGCCCGACACGCAGCGCCTGAAACATGCCGCGCCCGCTTGACGCCGTTCGGTTCCGCTCGAACTGCACAATGCCGGCGCTGCGTGTCGGGCTGGAAAGCCCGACGTACTTCACGCAAACCCCGGCCGCGAGCCGGGTAGCAGCGAAACGGTCGCCGGCGCGGGCGGCACCGCCACGGCGGCGTGTTGCCACCAGGCGGCGGCTTCGTCCTCGGTCCAGGGGTCGGTGCAGCGGGCCAGGGCGCGGTCCAGCTTGGCGGCGTCGGCGAAGCGCTTGGTGGGTTCCAGTTCCAGGCAGCGCAGGACCACTTCCTCCAGCGCGGCAGGCAGGTCGGGCCGCCCGGTCCGCAGCGGCCGGGGAGCATCCAGGAGTTGCGACGCCAGCGTCTTCATGACGCTGCCGCCGTCGAAGGGCGGCCGGCCGGAAAGCAGGTAGTAGGCCACCGCGCCCAGGCTGTAGAGGTCGCCGCGCGTGTCGAGCGGCCGGCCGCCCTCGATCTGTTCCGGCGCGATGTAGCCCGGCGTGCCCACCAGGCCCCATTCGCCGGTCAGGCCGACGGTGAAGCCCGCCGGATCGGCGCTGCGGACCAGGCCGAAGTCGAGCAGCTTGGCGCGGTCGGGCGGCCCGTGCTCGCAGACGATGACGTTGCCTGGCTTGATGTCGCGGTGGACCAGGCCGGCCGCGTGGGCTTCGCGCAGCGCCCCGCAAATCTGCCGCAGGATATGGACCGCGCGGGCTGGCTGCATCGGACCGTGACGGCGCACCAGTTCTTCGAGCGACAGCCCCGAGAGATACTCCATCACGTAGAAAAACGTGCCATCCTCGGCACGGCCGTAGTCGAAGACCTCGACCACGTTGGGATGGCTGAGGCGAGCCGTGGCCTGCACCTCGCGCTCGAAGCGGTCGAGCGTGCCCGCATCGCCGGCGCGCTGCGGCTGGATCAGCTTGACCGCGCACGGACGCTTCAGCAGGCGATGCTCGGCGAGGTAGACCTCGCCCATGCCGCCCGCGCCGAGCAAGCGGCCGAGCGTGTACTGCCCTAGCTCGCGAACCTCCTGGCGCGCGGCGCGCACTTGATGTTCCAGGGCCTGGATTTTCAGCGTGCTGTAGATGCACAGGCCGGCCGCGCCCGCCAGGACCACGCCGATTTCCAGCAACGCCACCGGCAAGATGCGGGCGATCACCGGATTGCCGAAGGCGGTCAGCGTGGTGACTCCCAGGGCGGAAGCGGTGAGTGTGCCCGTCAGCAGCGCGCAGCGCCAGGGCGACTGCGGCACGAACAGGCCATAGGCCATGATGGTGACCAGCCAGATCAACTGCACGTTGGCGACCACGTAGAGCAGCCAGACTTCGTGCGGCGGTCCCTCGAAGCCGGCCGGCGGCACGATCGTGAACAGCCGGTAATGCCAGTAGGCGAGCAGTACCGTTATCAGCGTGAGATTGACCACTTCCAGGCGGCGCAGGGCCGGCGTCGAGAGCGAGCGCCGCCAGAGCAGCACAGCGCTGGCCGTGTGCGACAAGCCCGCCAGTCCCAGCAGCGCCTCGCCCGCCCAGCCAAACAGGGCGTGGGCAATGGCGTCGCCGATCGGTCCCATCAGGGCTTCGTACATCCCGCCCACGCAGACGACGAGCATGTAGGCCATGTAGAAGGAGGTCACGCCGAACAGGATGCGCAGCCGGCGCGCGAGCAGCGCCTGGGCGTCGCGCTCGGCCGCCGTGGCGCCGGTGTCGCGCGCCGGGCGCAGGACCGCGGGATGGGCGAGGCCCGCGACCGCTGGGGCCGCGACTGGCGCCGGCAGGTGGGTGGGGACCAGCGACGGTTGTGGTCGAGCATTTTTGAGCCGCCGCAGGGCGAAGCGCGCCCGACGCAGGCGATCCTGGGCTTCGGGGGTCAGGGTGGCGGTGGCGGCGTCGGCCAGGTCGGCCGGGCCGTGGCTGCCGCCGCGCAGGCATTCGTCGTAGCGCTCCAGCTGCACGGCCAGCTGGAGTTCGCCGGCATCGTCCTCGGGGGGCGTCATGGCGGTCCATCCATCTCCTGGTTGAAGCGCTCCACGGCCCGCCACCAGACCATGCGGGCCGCATCCACGGACTTGTCGAGCCGGCGGGCGATCTCGGCGAAGGGCACATCCTCCCATTCCCGCCAGATGAGAATCTGCCGGTAGTGTTCGGGGAGCCGGGCCAGGGCCTGTTGCACGGCGGCGGCGTCCTCGCCTTGGCGGACCTGGCCGGAGGGCGACAGCTGCCCATCGGCGAGCGCCCCGGCCTGGCTACCGGCTTCGGGCAGGGGCACCTCGCGGTCCACTTGCCGCATGTCGGTGCCCTGAAAGCGCCGCGCCGCCCGGCCGACCTGCCGCAGCAGAATGGCCCGCAGCCAGCCTTGCAGCTCGACGACCGTGCGCCCCTCGAACCGGCCGAAGCCGCCGATCGCTTCGAGGATGGCGTCCTGCACCACGTCGGAACCGCCGACCTTGGCCTGGAGCCAGTCGGGCAGTTCGGCGTTGGCGATGTGCAACAGGTAGGGCCGGTACTGTTGCAGGAGTTGGCCCAGCGGCTCGTTCTGCCCTTGCCGTGCCTGGCGCAGCAGCTCTTCCGGAGACGGCTCGGGCACCGGCTGCATGGCTGCTCCCACTCTCCAGTGGCCACGAAACGCGAAAGCGAACGCCGGCGGGCGAATTTTCTCGCCGACGGGCGAGGCGGAATTGGTGGGCTTATCTTGCCAGCGCGGTGGGGCCAAGGCAAGCTACTCGGCTGCTGGACCGCCAGCAATTTGCTGCGCGATGCAGCCACCAGGCGGCGAGCATTCCTGTCGCAGCAGAGAAATCCGTCGCGACCAAAGGTCTTCACGGAAAACACGTTATTTCGCGCCCCTCGCGCGACGTCGGCGAAAAATTGTCTCCGGAATTCCTCGATTTCCGCGTTCGGTCCCGACGGCCATCGGCCCTGGAGAGATATGCGGCCGGAAGGCCATGTCCTCGTCCCCGGCAAGTTCGCCTTGCCGCACCCGGAGATCGACCCCCATGCACGCACGTTCCGCCACCCGCCGCCCGCAAGACCTGTTCCGCAAGTTCCGCTTCCGCCCCGCCGTGGAGGCCCTCGAAGACCGCAACCTGATGGCCTTCAACTTCGTCCAGGTCGGCGCTCAGGTGGATGCCTCCCTCGATCAAACCGGCACCGCAGCCACTGCGGCCCTGAACGCGGCCTCGAAGCTGCCGCTCCTGAACGGCCAGCTGGGCAACCTGAACAGCATCGCCGAAATCACGAACTACGGCGATGCCCTGGAGATCGCGCTGGCGGGCATCACGGACTCCGGCGACACCATCCCAGTCCTGACGGACAAGATTCAGACGGCCGTCTTCAACGTCCTGGGACCGAGCGGGCGCAACCTGATCGTCGATCATTTCCTGGACGCCGACACGGCCGTCAACAAGCAAGACGTCATCGTGACGCTGGACGCCGGCAAGACGACCTTGTCCATCGACGTGCTGCTGCGCAAGAACGGTACATTCACCAACGTGGGGGGCAGCTTCGAGTTCGGCGTGGGCCTGGAGTCGCTGCCGATCCAGGTGGAGGCTTCCGGCGGCGTGCGCGTCGATGTGGACTTCGACCACCGCCTGGCCTTCACCTACACGACCATCGATAACCTGGTGCGGGTGGACACGGCGAAGACCCTGGCCAACGGCCACACGGTCAGCATCGCCGTCGCCGCCCGCATCGTCGCCGGCTCCACGTTCAGCGCCGACGTCGGTTTCTTGCACGGCACGCTCACCGACGTGGGCACCGTGGCCGACCCGACGCACCTGACCGCCGCGTTTCACCTCGACGTGGGTGTCAACAGCAGCATCACCGCCACCGTCGTCAGCGGCAGCACGGATGTCTTCCTGCACGCCGACTTGGGCCTGAGCGATGGGGCCGCCACGTTGTTTCCGTCGATCGGCGCGGACTTCGTGATGAGCTACGACTTCAACTCGGCCGACCTCAGCTCCGAATCGCTCGACATCCGCTTCAAGGACATCACCCTGAACCTGGGCGAGTTGCTCAGCTCCGTGGTCGCGCCGGTCTTGCAGCAGATTCAGAACACGACGCTGCCGATGATCGAGATCCTCGACATCCTCAACGCGCCGCTGCCGGGCATTTCCGAACTGTCGAACCTCGTGGGCGGCCCGGACATCAGCCTGATGTTCCTGGCCGACCTGATCGGCGACGTGACCGATACGCAGAACGTGATGGGCATCGTCACCCGCGTCACCACGCTGCTGAACGCGATCAACTCGCTGCCCACCAGCGGCGCGCCGATCCTCATCAACCTGAGCCAGGCGAGCGATTTCATCCTGTCGGGTGCGGGACAACCCGATCCGCGCACCGCAATGGCGGCCCAGGACCCCGCGACCAGCACCAGCCCGGACATCAGCGCCTACAACGTGCCCGCGTCGATGGCCGACAACGATACGGTGGCTTACAACAGCGTCAGTGGCCAGCACCTTACCGTAGTCCAGTCGATCCAGGCGGCGTCCGGCGGCAACGGCTTGACCTTCCCCATCCTGACGAACCCGGCGACCGCCGTGGCCAAGCTGCTCTTGGGCAAGGACACGAACCTCATCGCCTTCGACAAGGATTTCGTACTCAATGCGAACATGTCGGCGGGCCTCGACGGCATGCCCGACTTCAAGGTCTTCGACCTCGACGTCGAGTACCAAGGCGGCTTGCAAATCACCGGCGGCCTGCACCTCGGCTACGACACTTTCGGCTTGCGCAAGGCCATCGGCTCGATCCGCGCCGGGAACGACGGCAACGTCGGCACGGACATGCTCCAGGGGTTCTACATCGATGAAGCATCGACCGGCTTCTCGGTGTCGGGCACACCGTTCACGGCGGAAGCGGGCGTCAACGTCGGCGGCTTCTTCGACGTCTCGATCGACGGCTCGGTGATCGTCACGCTGACCCTGCACCCGCACGAGGGCGACGGCATCGGCAACGACGACGGCAAGATCCGCTTCCACGAGATCGATCCCGACTGCCTGTTCACCGTCAGCGGCGAATTGACCGGCAACCTGGCCATCGAAGTGGCGGTTGGTTTCGACACGCCGATTGGCTTCATCGGCTGGCGCGATAGCTTCGACATCGCGACGATCAGTCTGTTGAACTTCGGCACCGGCATTTGCATCGGCATGTTCAGCGGCGACAGCCCGGAGATCGCCGGCTTGACCGGCAACGTGCTGATGCTGTACATGGGCGCGCAAGCCAGCCTACTGGAAGGGTTCGACGCGCCGGCCAACGGCGACGAGAAGTTCGTCATCGAGCACGTCAGCGGCGTGGCGGGCAACGAGACCATCGACGTGACCGCCTACGGCTACACGCAGCGGTTCACCGGCGTCGCCACGATTATCGCCGACGGCGGCCTGGGCAACGACCTGATCACCGTCAAGCTGGGCGTGCTGGCCGATGCCTTCCTGCACGGCGGCGCTGGCAACGACACCATCGCCTACTTCGGCAGCGGCACGGCGGTCATCCACGGCAACGCCGGCAATGACAAGCTCAAGGGCGGCGCCGGCACGACCACCATCCACGGCGATGACGGCGACGACATCCTGATCGGTGGCCAGACGGCCACCAGTGTCAGCCATCTGTTCGGCGGCGCTGGCAACGACTTCCTCCAGGGCGGCATCAACGGCGACACCCTCGACGGCGGCGCCGGCAACGACCAACTCGACGCCGGCAAGGGCGCGAACACCATCAACGGCGGCGCGGACGACGACCGCATCACCGTCCGCGTTGGCGACGGTGTGCAGGCGATCTTCGGCGACGGCGGGTCCGATCTGCTCATCGTCCTGGGCGGCCTGCTGGCCGATACCATTGTCGCCGGCAGCGACATCAACAGCCTGTTGAGCATCCAGACCTTGCTCGGCGCCGCACTGCGGGACCAGTTCACCGGCGACAGCATCGAACGGCTCTCCATCGAGGGCGGCCCGTTCACCACGCTGGTGCGCATCGACGACCTGTCCGGCACGACCGTCGCCGAGGTCGCCGTCAATCACAGCGAGGCGGCGGAACCCGACAACGTCGCCGAGACGGTCGAGGTCCACGGCTCCGCGGACGGTGAGCGGATTGGCATCGATCTGGTGCCCGCGCAGGATGCGGTCGGCGGCGCTGTCGGCACGCTGACGCGCGTGCAGTTCCTGGATGAGAACAATGTCTTGCGCCTGCGGGTGACGGTGGCCAATGGCGAGGTCGGCGACAACCTGATCGTGGCGGCGGGCGAGGGCGACGACGACATCACCGTCCACACCCTGAGCGAACAGGGCGCGGTGACCGTGCAGGGCGAAGGCGGCGACGACCGGATCATCGTCAACGACACCAACCACACCCAGGACGCCGTCAACTACGTGCTGACGCCGACCTCGTTGACCTCGGACCTGGGGCGGAAGGACTCCGGCCTGACCTACGACGGCGGCACGGAGTTCCTGCGGCTGGACGGCACCGACGGCATCAACGTCTTCACCGTCAGCCCCAGCCAGGACACCGAGTACCACATCGATGGCAACCTGCCGGCCCCCGGCCTCCTGCCGCCCCCCGGCGGCGACTACCTGAAGCTCGACACCACGGGCACGACCGGCCGCAAGCTGCACATTGCCAGCGTGGGCGCGGGCTTCTGGGGCTTCACCAGCGACCACCAGCGGGTGAACTTCGAGAGCATCGAACGGTTCAACCACGTCGATATCGTGGCCGTGGCCCAGGACGCCGGCACGACGAGTTCGCCCTATGTGAACGTCTACGACGCCGAGACGATGGAGTTCCTGTACCGCGTGACGCCTTACGAAGCGACCTTCCGGGGCGGCGTGCGCGTGGCGACCGGCGATGTGAACTTCGACGGCATCCCCGACCTGATCACCGCGCCCGGCACCGGCCGCTCCGCGACCATCAAGGTCTACAACGGTACGCCAGACATCGATGCGCACTATGCGGCGAATCAAATTGCCAGCTTCGAGGCGTACGCGAGCACGTTCCGGGGCGGGGCCTACGTGGCGGTGGGTGATGTGAACCGCGACGGTGCGAACGACATCGTCACCGGGCCGGGCAAGGGACTGGGGCCGCAGGTCAAAGTCTTCAACGGCACCACGCTGACGACCGCCACGCCGACGCTGGTCGGCGGCAAGGTCATCACGGCCTTCGGCAGCACGTTCAAGGGCGGGGTCACCGTCGCGGTCGGGGACATCAACAAGGACGGCTACGCCGAGGTAGTCGCGGGCACTGGCCCAGGGGCCAAGGCCGCGGTGCGGGTCTTCGACGGCAAGAAGATCACGGACGCTGCCGCGACCGCCCTGGTGCGGACCGTCAACCCGTTCAGCACCTTCAACAAGGGCGTCTTCGTGACCGTCGGCGATTTCAACGGCGACGGCTTCCGCGATATCATCGTCGGCGCGGGCGCGGGCACCACGCCGCGGGTCTACGTCTACAGCGGCGCGGACGTCTACACCAAGGCCCCGGCACGGCTGGCCGCGATCACCACCTACGCCACGACCTTCCGGGGCGGTGTGCGGGTGGCGGCCAAGCCGCTCGGCGGCGGCGATCCCGGCGCGGTCGAGCGCGTCGGCATCTTTACCGCGCCGGGCGCCAACAGCCCGACGCGCAACGTCCGCCGCGCGACCTTCAACACGCTGACCAGCGTCACGCTGATCGACCAGGTCTTCATGGACCCGACGTTCATCAAGGGCGCACTGATCGGGTAAGTGCCTGTCCGAATCGCCCCTCGCCCCTTGCGGGAGAGGGGTCGGGGGTGAGGGGTGGAAGTGTCTGGAAACTGGTCGTTG
>JAEUIF010000449.1 GCA_016795185.1 Planctomycetia bacterium
TAGAGCAGTTTGCGACCGGCTGTAGCGGTCCGCACAGCGGACCCTCCAGTGATCTTGTAGGGTCCGCTGTGCGGACCATTCCAGCCGGTGCTACAACCGTCCGCGAACTGCGCTAGCCGCGAGCCAACAGTTACCGCTTGCGGTTTGGCACGCCGCGGCACTCGCCTGTGGTTCGCGGCTAAACTTTAACCAGCACAGGCCAAAAGATAGCCAGTCAGCCGCCGAATCGCGGCCAAAACCCCGCATCAATTGACTGGCACCCGGTTTGCAGCAACTGCCGAGCCGAACGACCTTTCACTCGACTTTCAACGAGGTGCTTCATGGATCGCAGACGCTGGTTGAAACTCACCGGCGCGGGCCTGACCGCGTCCCTGTTCGTCCCCGTCGGCCGCGGGGCCGATCCCAAGATGGCCGCCGATCCGAAGGTCTGGGACGCGACGGTCGATAAGGCCATCGCTTTCCTGCGCAAGACCCAGGCCGAGGACGGCAGCTGGAGCGCTGCCAAGAGCCCCGGCTGCACCGGCATCATCCTGACCGGCATGCTGCAAACCGGCAAGGTCACCGCCAAGGACCCGATGGTCGAAAAGGCGCTCAAGTACATCGAAGGACTCATCAATCCCAAGGACGGCCACATCGCCGGCAAGGACAACCCCCGGCCGCAGCTGCTCAACTACGTCACCAGCGTCAACGTGATGGCCTTGCAGGCCGCGAACCGTCCGGACCTGTACGGCAAGGTCGTGAAGAACGGCGCGGACTTCCTGAAGAAGCTCCAGTGGGACGACGCCAACGGCAAGGACGCGAAGGATGACTTCTACGGCGGCGCGGGCTACGACAGCAAGTCGC
Source organism: Planctomycetia bacterium (assembly GCA_016795185.1). GTDB lineage: Bacteria > Planctomycetota > Planctomycetia > Gemmatales > Gemmataceae > JAGVLI01. The sequence continues at coordinate 844 of JAEUIF010000449.1, forward strand.
GCCCCGACCTGTCCAACACGCAGATTTTCCTCGACGCCCTGAAGGCCGCCGGGGTGCCGCAATCCGACCCGGCGTACAAGAAGGCGCTGGTCTTCGTCAGCCGTTGCCAGAACCTGAAGAGCGAGTTCAACGACCAGCCGTGGGCGGGCAAGATCGATGACGGCAGCTTCATCTACAGCGCCGCGGCCGGTGGCCAGACCAAGGTCGAGAACCCCGACAACGCGCTGCTCGGCTACGGCAGCATGACTTACGCCGGTATCAAGAGCCTGATCTATTGCGGTGCCTCGAAGGACGACAAACGCATCGTCAAGGCGCTGGACTGGATTCGCAAGAATTACACCGTGGAGCGCAACCCCGGCATGCCCGACGCCCGCAAGGAACGCGGCCTGTACTACTACTACCACACGATGGCCAAGTGCCTCGACGCGATGGACGTGGACACGGTCGATACTCCGGACGGCAAGAAGCACGTCTGGCGGCAAGACCTGACCGACAAGCTCGCCAAGCTCCAGCAAGCCGACGGCAGCTGGACCAACACGGTCGATCAGTGGATGGAAGGCGACCCGAACCTGGTGACGGGCTACGTCCTGATGGCCCTGAGCCACACCAAGGCGAAGAAGTGAGCCGGCATCCCGATGTCCCTTGGACCGACCGCGCGAAACCGCAAGCGAAGACACCCTCGCTTGCGGTTTCGCACGGGAGCGGCATGGCGTCTCGACTTCTTCCCGTGTTCGCCCTGCTCCTGCTGCTGACGGCCCACCCCGCGCAGGCCCACCCCGTCCCCAAAAGCCTCCACGACCGGGTCGTCGTCCTCCGCGTCACGCCCGACGCGCTGCTGGTCGAGTATCACCTCGAAGTCGATGAATGGACGGTCGTCTTCAAGGACTTGCCGGCGCTGTTCGAGCCCAAGGAACTCGCCGCTCTGAAGTCGCCGCGCGAATTCTACGACGCCTTCACCGCCGCTTACGCCCCCATCCTGGCTGACAACCTGCTGGCCACGCTCGACGGCAAGGAACTCAAATTCACCTGCGTCAAGCACACGCAGCAGGTCAAGGACAGCGTGCAGTGCGACTTCATTTTCCGCGCCCCCTGGCAGCTGTCTCCCGAACGCCGCCATCGGCTCGCCTTCCGCGAAGGCAACTACGAACTCGAAGCGGGCCGGGTGCAACTCTCGCTGGCTCCGGAAAGCGCACTGGACATTTTCGAGCGTCAGGAACCGGACGAGGCGCTGAAGAAACGCGCCACGGTGGACCTGCGCCCCGGCGACGACGCCAAGCTGCGCTCGCTCTCGGCGGCTTTCCACGGCAAGCCCATCGAAGTGCCCGAACTCCTGCCCATGCCGCAGCTGGAGACCATCGCGACCGATGCGCCGCGCGCGGGCAGCCTGCTCGACTTGTTGCTCGACCCCGCACGCAACTTCTGGGTGCTGCTCTACCTCGCTGCCATTCTTGGTGCGGGCCACGCGCTGACGCCGGGCCACGGCAAAACTCTGGTGGCGGCCTATCTCGTCGGCGAACGCGGTACGGTCTGGCACGCGGTGCTGCTTGGCGTGGTCACGACGCTGACGCACACCAGCACGGTCCTGCTGCTGGCCCTGGTGCTGCCCTGG
>JAEUIF010000474.1 GCA_016795185.1 Planctomycetia bacterium
TGGATTCCGCTGGGCGGCGACGACGAGTATGCCGGTGCGATCATGCACTACCACTTTAGCTACAACCACGTGCTGCACCGCGGCCCCTACGATACTCAGCTGATCGGCACCGCCGAACTGAACGGCTGGTTCTTCCAGGACGGTGCGTTCAGCGACCCGCTGCTGGTGGATGCGAACGGCAACGCGATCCCGCAATCAGCCAGCGGCACGACGTACCTGACCGCCGGCGCGGGCTTGCGTTTCGTGATCTGCGACCGCGTCGATTTCGGCGTCGGCGCGGCGTTCTCGGTCACCGAACCGAACTGGACGAAGCAGATTTATCGTACCGAGTTCCGCTGGCGGTTCTAAGCCCCATCGGTCAGCCCGGCAGGCCGACAGCATCCCGATCAGGGATCGCTGTCGGCCTGCCGGCGTTTTGGGGAAGCGCCAGGACTCTCCCGTGCCGTCGTCATGGATTTGCGATGCCGGTCCCTGCGCGGTACAGTGAAACAGGTACTACTGGATAGGCTTCAGGGACCGCGTGCGCATGCTTCCTCAGCCCGCCTGGAAATGGCTTGCCGGCATCGGCCTGTGCTTCGGTTTGGTGTTGTTCGTGGCCGGTGGCGCGATGTTCTATCCGACCACCGGTGCCAAATCGCCCACTGCGTATCGACTCGACATTTATCCGGTCCGACGCATCGAGGCCGAACTGGTCTACCACCAAAAATGCCCGAACCTGCAAGCCAGGGAATGGATCGTCTTTGTCGCCCGGCCGCCCGAGCTTCCCAGCCAGAGCGACGTGAAGCTCAGTGTCGAGCCCAGGGGCCAGCCCATGGTGGAATCGAGCCCGTTGCAGCGCGATTTGCTGCTGCTGCGCTTGCCCGGCGACGGCGCTCGCTGGCAGCAGTTCGAGGTCAAGGTCCAGGTACAGGCCCGCCTGCACGCGCGGCGCTTGCTGCCGCGCGAACCGCGTCAACCGATAACGCCGGCCGTGGTGCTGCCCGTGCTCGAACGACAGCGGTTTCTCACGGCGCATGGCCTGTGCGATCATTCGTCCAGGGAGTTTCAGCGCTGGCTCGACGCGCGCAAGCTTCGCCGCTCGCCCGGCGAGTCCGACGTGGATTTCGCCCGCCGTGCATTTCTCGCCGTGACCCAGAACTGGAAGTACGACTACCGGTCCGGCCAGGAACGGCAGGCTTCAAAGTTGGTGACGGAGCAGGCCACCGATTGCGGCGGCATGAGCCTGGTCTTCACGGCGGCGCTGCGGGCCAATGGCATCCCCGCGCGCGTGCTCGCGGGTCGCTGGGCCGAATCGTCGCGGCCGGGCGAACTGGCCGGCGGCGTTCCGTTCCACCAGACGCATGTGAAGGCCGAGTTCTTCGCGGACGGCATCGGCTGGGTGCCCGTCGATCCCTCCTCGGCCGTGCTGCACGACCGCACCAAGGACGGGCTGCGCTATTTCGGCAACGACCCTGGCGACTTCCTGACGCTGCACCTCGATACGGACCTGCAAGTCGAAACGGTCCATTTCGGCCCGAAGACGCTGCCCTGGCTGCAAGGCGTGGCGTATTGGGTTACGGGCGCGGGTAACGCCGACCGCTGCGTCACGTCCGAAAAGTGGGAAGTCCGCAAGCTCGCCCCTTGATCCACCGCCGCTCGCGACTTCGCACGTACTCAACTCCCCGTCGGCGGCTTCACCTCGTTGCGTTTGCCGCAATGGTTGCACTTGATGACGTGGTAAATCGCTTCGTGCCCGGTCGTATCTTTCTCCTGCCGCGCACGTAGCACGATGGCGGTCTTCGGGTCGTACTGGTCTTCTTTGCTGCAATAGCCGCAGGTGTACTTCGTCATGGCGAGTCTGCTCCCAGGTTTAGAGTAATGCGAGTCTGCGTCCGGGGCGGCGCTCGTCGAAGCGCCACAGGCCCTCTTCTCGTGCAATCCGGATGGCTTCCTCGTGTTCGCGCCGCAACAGCGGCCGGTTGATGCCGTCGTAGCGTTCGGCGCGACCGGCGGGCCGATACTGGTCCATGATGTTGACGTAAGTATTTGGCGAAAGTTCCCGAGACAGGAAACGCATGATTTCCCGCGTGCCCGCCAAGCCATTCGGCATGACCAGGTGCCGGACCAGCAGCCCGCGCCGCGCCAGCCCGTTCTCGTGGAAGGTCAGGTCGCCGACTTGCCGGTGCATTTCCTTCACTGTCCGCCGCGCCACTTCCGGATAGTCCTTGGCCTTCATGATCCACTTCGAGGTGTCTTCATCCCAGAACTTGAAGTCAGGCATGTAAATGTCGATGACGCCGTCGAGCAACCGCAGGCTTTCCAGGCTGTCGTAGGAACTCGTGTTATAGACGATGGGCAGGCGCAGTCCGCGTTCGACGGCCTGGTATAGTCCTTCGAGCAATTGCGGTACGACATGCTCGGGCGTGACGAAGTTGATGTTATGGCAGCCGCGCTGCTGCAACTCCAGCATCAGACGGGCCAGTTCATCGGGTTTGGTAGGCGAGCCCTGGCCTTCCCAGCTCAGGTCGAAGTTCTGGCAAAAAACACACTTCAAATTGCAATAACTGAAAAAGATCGTCCCCGAACCGAGCGTCCCGCGTAAGCAGTCTTCCTCGCCGAAATGGGGGAAATGGCTGCCGACGCGGGCATACCGTCCGGTGCGGCACAGGGCCTGGCGGGCGTCGTCGTGCAGTCGATCGACATGGCAATCGCGCGGGCAGACGGTGCAGTCGGCCAGCGAGGCCAGCGCGGTCTCGACTCGGCGGGCCAGTTCGCCGCTGCGGTAAAGTCGCAGGCAGCTGGGGTAGTCGTCATCCAGGGACATGATGGGTTCCTTCACTCGCGCCCCATTGTAAGACGAAGTGGGACGGCAAGCCAGGGTGCAGGCTGCCGCGAGGAATCGCGGCCCGCCGGCTTGCCTTTTTCGGCTTTTTTCACTGCACCAGCGCTGCGTGCTATAGGATAATGCCCGTTCCGTCGGGCAAGTTGCGCATTTTCCGGGCATCGTCGCGAGCCACTCATGAATCAGCCAAGCCGCTCGATCCGCTGGATTTTTCTGGCCATCGTCAGTCTGTTCCTGGTCGGCCACGGCCAAGCTCAGGACAAGAAGGCCGAGCCGGCCGGTAAGCACGTCACCGCCGCCGGCATGCTGCTGCAAAGGGAAGCCGGCAAGCCCTGGCAGGCACCGAAGCAGGGTGCCGAGGTCGCCAGCGGCAAGCTGCTGGTGGCGCTGCCCGGCGCGGCGCTCGACTCGAAGAACGGCGCGGTGCGGTTAGCGCTGCTATCGGACCTGGACGGCATCTCGCCGTTCCCCGTGCTTGAAAGTGCCGTCGTCCTGCATCCGGCCGGCGACGCCGACCTCGACTTCACGCTGGACCGCGGCCGGGTAGAAGTTACCAACCAGAAGACCAAGGGCGCGGCGAAGGTGCGCGTCCACTTTCGCAAGGAAGTCTGGGAATTGACGTTGGCCGAACCCGGCGCGCGGGCGACCATTGAGCTTTACGGCCGCTGGCCGCGCGGCGTCTTCTTCAGCAAGGACGATAAGAATCCGGCGGAACCGACCGCTGCCCTGGTGCTGCTGGTCCTCAAAGGCGAGGCGGACCTGAAGTACGGCAACCGCCAGATCGTCCTGAAGCAACCGCCCGGTCCGGCCCTGTTCCAGTGGGATAGCGCCGCTGGCCCCGATTCCGCGCCGCAACGTCTGGAGAAGCTGCCGCCCTGGGCCGACCCCGAGGCGAAGCCGACGCCCGAAGCCAAGGAGCGCCTGGCCCGCATCGAGAAAGTCCGGCAAAAGCTGGCCAGCGAAGCGCCGGAAGCAGTCATCGGTGAGTTGCTCAAAAGCAAGGAACCGGGCGAGCGCCGACTGGCCCTGGTGGCGCTGGGCGCGACAGACGACCTGCCGCGCTTGCTCGACGCGCTCAACCACACCGAACACGCGGACATCCGCGAGGAAGCCATCATGGCCCTGCGTCACTGGATCGGTCGCGGCCCCGGCCAGGATCTCAAGCTGTACAACGCCTTGACGCAGGAGAAAAAATACTCGCCCGCCCAGGCCGAAATCGTGCTGCGTCTGCTGCACAGCTTCGGCGAGGCCGACTTGGGCCGCCCGGAGACCTACGAAGCGCTGATCGCCTACCTGAAACACGACCGCGTCTCGATCCGCGAACTGGCCCGCTGGCACCTGATCCGCCTGGTCCCCGCCGGCAAGGCCATCAAGTACGACGCCGCCGGCACGCCCAAGGACCGCGACGCCGCGTATGCCGAATGGAAAAAGCTGGTGCCGGAGGGTGAACTGCCGAAGAAGCCGGAGAAGAAGGAGTGAAGGAGTATCTTGATGATTCATCGGTTCGCGATGCTTCGTAGAGTTGTTTACGTGATTCAGCGCTTCCGCGAAGCGTCGCGAACCCCAGGCAATCCTCCCAGCTTAAATCCTTCAAAATCACTCCAACCACGGCCATTCTCCTCTGGACAAGACGCCCTTCGCGACGTATAAGCCCGCCCCTAATCTCTACCTTGCATAGCGAGACGAACGGACGCGGACGCGGCTGGCAGCCCTGCGGGGCGGCGGCCCAACCACCGCGACCACGGGGGATGCTCGGCATCCGCGCTTCGACATCGCATGACAGGCGGAACGGTTCGTCGGATTGTGTGCAGGACGCAGCAGCCGACGGCCGATAATCAACGATGAAGGCGTCCCGGCATGCGAGCCGGGACGTCGGGGACGGAGTTCGGCAAGCGAGGGGGTTCGGTCTGTCCCTCGCCAGGCAGATGGGGTGCAGCGGTACGCGGCAGTCGAGCGCGCTCGGCGGCCACGCACCGACGCTGGGGCTTGGGGAGTCCTGGCTGCCATGCGCCCAGGTCGGACGGCACACCAACGAAGCAGCATCGGGATTTCGCACCACGGTCGTGGCGAAACGCACGGAAGTCGCTCGTCTTCCGCTGCGAGTCGCGCGGGTGATGGACCATCACCAGCTGTTCGGCGACGGCGTCTGCTCCGGCGAGAGGGGCCGAAGTCGCTGGCCAAACATCAGGGAGGAGCCGATGGTGACGCATGTGGACGTGGACGTCCCGCAGCTGTGGCGCGATTATCGAGCGAACCCCACCGTGGGCCTGCGCAACCAGCTGGTCGAGCTTTACTTGCCCTTGGTCAAGTATAACGCGGAGCGAATCTGGCAGCGCCTCCCGGAAGGAGTCGAACTCGATGACCTGATTAGCGCGGGCGTCTTTGGCCTGATGGATGCCATCGACGCCTTCGATCTGGAACGCGGCGTCAAATTCGAGACCTACTGCGTGCCGCGCATCCGCGGGGCCATGCTCGACGAGTTGCGCACCATGGACTGGGTGCCTCGGCTCGTCCGCAGCAAGGCCAGCAAGCTCGAAGAAGCGCGCAAGATCCTCGAAGCCACCTACGGCCGTCCGCCGCGGCCGGACGAACTGGCCGCCAAGCTCGGCATCTCCCTGGAGGAGTTCCAGAGCATGGTCGGCGAGGCGACCGCCGTCAGCCTGGTCAGCCTGAACAAGAAGTGGTACGAGACCGACAGCTACAAGGACGTCCGCGAGATCGACATTCTCGAGGACAAGAAGGCGGAAGACCCGACGCACCGCTTGCAGAACCGCGACCTGATGCGGTTGGTGACGCGCGGCCTGAACCGCAACGAACGCCTCATCATCATTCTCTACTACTACGAAGACATGACGATGAAGGAGATCGGCGCCACGCTCGACCTGAGCGAGTCGCGCGTCAGCCAGATGCACTCCAGCATCGTCGCCCGGCTACAGTCGCAACTGTCGAAGCGCCGGCCGGAGTTCAGTACGTAAGTTGCGCTGCTTCGGACATCCGTTTCTCGTAGGTCAGGCTTTCCAGCCTGACATCGAAGTCGCGGACGCTGCCGTCAGCCTGGAAAGGCTGACCTAGCCAATACGACACGGAAGGCTTGCCCGCCTTCCGTGTCTTTTTTGTTAGTCTGCCCGCCTCCGGTTCCCGCTGTATAATGCCCCAGACGGATGGACCGACCACGCGGCCCCATCCGGCGGATCGTCCTCAGCACCTGGAGGCGGGCATGCGACCGGCCGAGAGCGCTCAACCTTCCACTCCCGCACGTCCATTGCGCGTGCTGATCGCCGAGGACGACCCGCAAGGCGCGGAACTGCTCGAAGCCTATCTCGGCGAAACCCCCTATGACGTGCAGCGCGCCGCCGACGGCGAGGAAGCCCTGGCCAAGGTCGCTGCCTGGCAGCCCGACCTTTTGCTGCTCGATGTCATGATGCCCAAGATCAGCGGCTTCGAGGTCTGCAAGCGCTTGCGCGCCGAACCCGCCACGCGCGGCACCGCCGTGCTGATGGTGACTGCACTCGATCAGCAGAGCGATGTGGATCGCGCGGTCGAAGCCGGGGCCAACGATTTCGTCACCAAGCCGATCAACAAGAAAGAACTGCTGCGGCGCGTCCGCGCCTTGCTCGAAACCCGCGACAATCGCGGCGACCTCGAGCGCACCCTGGCTTACATCGAAGCCGTCGAAAAGGAACACCAGTAGCGATTGCTGACCACGGACCTTGGGAAGGGAATCGCGAATGCCTGGAGCCTTTGCCGGTCGGGTGGTGGTCATCACCGGAGCGTCGAGCGGCATC
>JAEUIF010000516.1 GCA_016795185.1 Planctomycetia bacterium
GCGCCGTGGGCTACAGCGCTAACGCCCCTCCGGGGCTGAGGCCAAACCGCTACACAATCATCTGCAAATGCTCTAAATCCCCTCCCCCGCCGAGAAGTGCAGTTCCACGTCCAGCGGCAGCCGGCTGTTCTCGTCGGCGAAGGCGTTCATGTCGAACAGGATGGCTTCCGCATCCGCGTGCTGTGCCGCGGCGCGCTGTCCGGCCGCTACCTGGACTTGCAGCGGTCGGCTGAACGTGATCTGGTAGCCGCCGAGCAATGGATCGTGGTCGCTGGCCTGCACTCGGCCTGCGCTGTCGGTGGTCCGCGCCAGCAGCGTGTAGTCGCCGGCTGCCGCCACTTCCCAGAGGTATTCCCACATCACCCAGCTGTACGGCGCGCGCGGGCCGATCAGTTCCGCCTGGCTCCACGACTGGCCGCCGTCCGTGCTGACCTCGACGCGGACCACCGCTTCCTCACCGGCCCAGGCCACGCCGAAAATACGATTCATGCCCACGCCCAGCGCCGCCCCCGCTTTGGGTCGGATGATCTCCGACTTCGCGGGCATCGGGCCGACGACCACGGTTTCCACTCCCTGCGTGGTACGTCGCTGCACCGTGTACTTCTGGTTCTGATAGTAGCCCCGATACGGCGCGTTGATGGCTTCGATGCGTTGCAGCCATTTCACGGACGCCACGCCGTACCAGCCCGGCACGAACAGCCGCAGCGGGAAGCCGTGGTTCGGTTGCAGCAGTTCACCGTTCATGCGCGTGACCAGCAGCGTGTTCGGGTCGAGCGCCTTGGCCAGCGGCAGACTGCGCTGAAAGTTCATGGGTGCGGGCCGGTCGGCCTCGGTGCCCCGGTCCGCGCCCTCGAAGAGAATCTCGACCGCTTCGGGCTTCAGGGCTGCCTGGTCGAGCACGGTTCGCAACGGCACCCCAGTCCACTCCGCATGGCCGATCGCGCCCGCGCCCCACTGCACGCCGGGCATCACTTGCTTCAAGAACGACCGGCCGTTGCCGGCACATTCCACGGTGGCGAAGACGCTGCGCTGCGGCAGCGCGGTCAACTCTTCCCAGGTCCAGGTACGAGGCCGTTCGACGCAGCCGGCCACCTGCAAGCGCCACTCGGCCCGATTGATGCTCGGCTCCGGAAAGTGATTGCGGACGAAGAACAGGCTGTTTGGCGTCACCCAGCCCTGCACGTTTTCCACCGGCGTCTCGCTATTCTCCGGAAACGCCGTGACGAACTTGCGTTCCTCGACCCAGACATCCTCGCCGCGCGTGCGGTCGGTCAGCGTGTAGGTGCCCATGCGCGTCAGCGGCGGCGAGTAGATGTGCAGCGTCACCAGGTCGGCGTCGCCTGCTTGCAGGTTCGAGACCTGGTGCAAATCCTGATCCGCGCTCAGCACCAGGCTGCCGACGGGAAAATCCTCGGAGCCCGTCGCCTTGACGTGCCCGTTGGGCGCGAAGGCGAACGCCGTCTGCGTCAGCGTGCCGCGCAATACCTGCACCGCGCACGCCGAGCCGCGATGGTCGTGGATCGGCGACCGCTGACCGTTCTTCCAGCACAGCACCCAGGCGTGATACCAGCGGCCGGCACGCACCGAGTTGCGCTGGTACTGCCCGTCGGCGAACCGCATGCACTCCGCCAGGTCGGCGGCGGTGAGTTTGAGCTTCTGGAGCAACGCATGCAGCTCGGCCAGCGTCGCCGGCTTTTCGAGCCGATCCAGTGTTTGCAACAGGGCGTCGAGCTTCGCGGACATGATGGCACCTCCGGTTGTCAGTACGCGGTATGGCGATTCTCCTTGAAGCGGCTGCTGGACAGTCGGAAGTACGTCGGGCCTTCCAGCCCGACCTGCGGCGCCAGTAGTTGGCCGCGACGGCACTGTTGCACCGCCCGATTCCAGCGCGATGAGTCGGGCTAGAAAGCCCGACGTACAAGAGCCGCCGCCTGACGGCACGTCGCTGCTACTGCATGTCAGGCTGGAAAGCCTGACCTACGGCACTCCGGAAGCCTAACGCAATCGCGCCTGCGGCCCTGCCTGCAAATCGACGACCTCCAGTTCTACATTGCGGCGGCCTTGCCATTCATTGATCTTCGGCGCGAACACCAGGCAGCAGCTGCCGCCTTCGGACATCAGCTCATCCACCCGGTCGGCCATGCCGAAGGCGATGCAGCGCAGCGTCGTGCCGCCCTGGCGGACCCGGAAGCCGAGGTGCCGTTCGCCGCCGCCCAGTTTCTGCGGGTCGCCCGCAACTTCCAGGCCACCCGCCAGGAAGAGCGGCCGGCGGTTGGCGCTGCCATAAGGTTCGAGACGGTCGAGGTCGCGCAGCAGGCCCAGCGTCAGGGCGCTGAGCGGCACCTCGGCGTCAATGGTCAGTTGCGGCGGTGGCATGCCGGTCGGGAAGCGCCGTGCGGTCAGCAGACAGAAACGGTCGCGAAACTCGTCGATGCGCGCCGGGTCGATGCGAAACCCCGCCGCCGCCGCGTGGCCGCCGTGGCTCAGCAACAGGTCGCCGCATTCGTGCAACGCCTCGTGCAGCGGAAAGCCCGGTACGGCGCGGCCCGAACCGTGGCCGACGAGCGGGGCGGCTTCGCCCTCGGCCAGCACGCCGCAGCCGCGCGTCAGCGCGATCATGAGCGCCGGCCGCGCGAACTGCTCGGCGAGGCGACCGGCGACAATGCCAATCACGCCGGGGTGCCAATCCTCGCTGGCCAGCACCAGGGCGGCGGCGCTTTCCTGGCCTCGTTCCAGGACCATCTCGCGCGCCTGACCGGCGATGCGCCGTTCGAGCTGTTGCCGTTGTTGATTATGCCCTTCGAGCTGGCGCACCAGGTCGGCGGCGCGCGGCTGCACGGTCGTGGTCAGCAGTTCGACGACCAGCCGCGCCGGCCCCAACCGGCCGGCGGCGTTCAGGCGCGGGGCGAGCTTGAACGCGATGTCCTCGGCCAGCACCACGGGTTTGCCTCCCAGCCCCGCCGATTCGAGCAGCGCCCGCAGGCCGACCGCGCGCGTCCGCTGCAATTGCTTCAAACCGTGCCGGACGAAGACGCGGTTCTCGCCCTGCAACGGCACCACGTCCGCGACCAGGCCCAGAGTGGCCAGCGCGATGGCTTCCAGCAGGAATTCACGAAGCTGCGGCGTGACCCGCTCGCTGCCACAGTCCCGCATGCACAAAGCCCAGGCGACTTTGAAAGCCACCCCCGCGCCGGACAAGCCCGCGAACGGATAGGTGCCGCCCGGCAACCCCGGATGCACCAGCACGTCCGCCGCCGGCAGTTGCTCCTTGGGTTCGTGGTGGTCGGTGACGATCAGTTCCAGGCCCAGCTTCCGGGCTTCTTCCGCCTCCTCGACTGCCGTGATGCCGCAATCGACCGTGATGACCACTGTCGCACCCGACTGGGCGATCTGCCGCAGGGCCTTGCCGTTCAGGCCATAGCCTTCGTCCAGCCGGTGGGGCACGTAGTAGTCCACCGAGGCGTTCAGCAGCTTGAGCGCTAGCCAGAGAATAGCGGTGCCGCTGATGCCATCCACGTCGTAGTCGCCGAAGACGCAGATGCGCCGGCCCTGCTGCACCGCCTGGTGAAGTCGCTCGGCAGCCTGGTTCGCGCCCGGCAACAACTCCGGTCGGTGCAAGCCATTCAGGGGCGCATCGAGAAAGAGCTGCGCCGCCGACGGTTCACCCAGCCCCCGATTGAGGAGCACCTGGGCGACGATGGCCGGAATGCGCAGGCTGGCGGCCAGTCGCTCGATGGCTGCGGGATCGTGCGGCAGCAGCCGCCAGTGCTTTGCCGTGCTCAAGGTCCATCTCTCGTGGGGTGATACGTCCGCCAGTATGTACGACGGCCAGTGCGGAAGCATTTTATCAGTTTGGAGCGGCCAGTGCGCGCGGCAGTCCCGATATGGCTGCCGCGCCGGATGTATGAAGAAACGCGATTCGTCCAGGGCCGACGGACGTTGCGCCGGCGCGATCCGCAAGGTCGCCGCGCCTCGCCCCGCTTGCCTGGTTCCGCCCGCTGCAATCGTCAGGGGCAGCGCGACCGCCCCGCGCACGCGACGGAGTAGCCCGGACAGGCGCGAAAAGCGCAATGACCCGGCGAACCGGCAACCGGATAACTTCGGCAAGCTGGCTAAAGGGCGGCCTTCACAATTGCCGAAATCAACAGCAACTTCGCCAGATTCTCAACGTCTTCCGGGGTGGTCCCGGAAGCGGTTACGACACCGAAGGTTTCGGGAATCAACGTGCTGGCGGGCTTCCTCAGGATGAGAGGATCCCGGCCGCCCAGAAAGCGGCTGTGAAGCATCGGTGATCCCAGAAGGAGTATGGATCGTGAATGCTGCTTTCGTGTTGATGACGACTGCGTTGCTGGCCGGCGGCGGCTCGGGCGGCTCCTGTTGTGGCGGTAGCAATGGCTGCGGCAGCGGCTGTGCGGTGACCACCCACAGCTCGTGCAGCTCGTGCAGCTCCTGCGACTCGTGCTGCTCGCGGCCTGGCCTGCTGGACCGGCTGCGCGAGTGCTTCCGCAAGAACGATTGCTGCGATACGTGCAACACCTGCGCCCCGACCTGCACGACCTCGTGCCACGACGACTGCGGCTGCCGTGAAGGGCTGCTGAAGCGTCTGTTCGGCCGCTTCCACAAGAACGACTGCTGCGATAGCTGCAACAGCTGCGCCACCGGCAGCTGCTGCGGTTCCGCCGCTGCTCCGGCCGCCGCTCCGGCGGGCAAGGCCGAGCAGATTCCCGCCCCGAAGGAACAGCCGAAGCCGCTGCCCCCGGGCGACCAGACCCAGCTGGACACCCCGCCGGTCGCCGCCCCGGCCGCCGAGACCAAGGTGCCCTTCTGAGCAATAACGCTTCACGCTGAAGCGCGCATCGACCGGCCCGGCAGCACGGCAACGTGCGGTCGGGCCGGTCGGTTTTTCTGCTGTAGGTCAGGCTTTCCAGCCTGACTGAAGCGCCGGCGATGAGTCACACACGACTGGCGCTTCAATCAGGCAGGAGGGCCTGACCTACTGAAGTTGCATCAGGTAACCTGTTGCGGTGCGGTGCGGCAGCGAGTAGAACAGATTATCCCCCAGCCGGCGCTTCGCCCGCTTCCAATCCGGGTTGTCGTCTATGCCGATGCAGATCGTCTGTTCGTCGTGCGGGCTGCAAGGCCGCGTGCCCGACGGCTTCACGGAGCCGCAGGTCCAGTGCCCACGCTGTGGCACCTGGGTACTCGTCGCCGCGGCGGACGCCGAACTGCCGGTTGGGGCCGCCCCGACTCCGGCTCCCACCCCCGCGCCGGTAGCGTCGAATAGCCATCCGCTGGACGAATTCTTCGCCCGCGTCGCCGCGCAGTCCGACGCGCCGCCAGTGGTTGCGCCCCCGGCCATCGCGCCCGCGCCGCCGCCCCCCGCCCCGACTCCGCCTTCGCCGATGGATGAACCACGGCAGCAAGCCGAACGCGACTGGCTGCAAGAAGAGCGTCAGCGACTCGAAAACTACATGAGCAAGCATTTTGGCTTGCTGAAGCAGCAGCGCGAGGAGTTCGCCGCCTGGCGCACGCAGGTCGAGGAGACCCTGGTCGGCCGCGAGCAGGAAGTCAACCGCCGCGAACGACAGGTCGCCGCCCTGGAAGCCCCCCTCGCGAGCCGCGAAGCTGAACTGGCCAAGCAGGAAGAGGAACTCGCCCGTCGCAAGGCAGAGCCCATCGTCGCGGCCGAGGAGGAACTGAGAACGCTCCAGGCCGCCATCGACCAGGCTCGTCAGGAAGCCGAGCAACTGCGCGAGATTCGCGACCAGCTGCAAACCGACGCCGAACGGTTGCAACAGGAAACGCTGCGTGGCCAGAATGATCTGGTCGCCCTGGAAAACACGATCCAGGAGCGCCGGCAGGCCATCGAGCAGGAACTGCGCAAGGGGCAGGCCCAATGGCAGCACCTGGAACGCCGCCAGGTCGCCTTGACCAGGGCCGAGGAGATGGTGCAGCGCCGTCAGGCCGAGGTCAAGGGGCTGGAAAAGCAAATCTACGCGGAGCTGGAACGTCAGGAACAGCGTCTGGGCCTGGAACGCAAACAACTGGAAGACAGCAAGCTGGATCTATTGACGGCCGTGGACGAAAAGGAGGTCCTGCGCCGCAAGATTGCCCAGCTCAGTCGAGAACTGGAAGCCCGCGCGAAGCCCGCCCCAGCCCAGCCTGATCCCGAGAAGGACGCCCTGCGGCAAAAGGTCGCGGTCTTGAGCCGGGAGGTCGAGCGCCTGCGCGAGCAACTCGCCCCGCGTCAAAACAATACGCCCGCGCCGCAGGCGACTCCCCGGCCCGTCGCCGCGCCGGTGCCGCAGGCTGTCGCGAGACCGGCGGCGCCGCCCGCTCCCCAGGCCGCGCCCCGACCAGTGTCTGCGCCGGCACCGGCTCCCGCCGCGCCGCCCAGACCGCAGCAGCAACCTCGCAAGCGGGCCTGAGTGTCCACATTCTCGCCGCAGCTACCACCGACCGCACGCTCTCTGCTGCGCGCCCGCATATCTTGCGGACCACACACGGCCAGCCAGTGCCTAGAAATCCGTCATCTGCCAGAAATTCCCCTAAACAAGGTGAGCGGCCTGTCGTTCACCAAGGTTGGCGTCATTGGCACGCGGATCAAACCCATCCATTGAACCGCTGTCTGAATTGGTATTTGAATCGGGTCGGCAATACAACTGATAGATGCAAACTAAATAAAGCCAAATGCTTACGGGTTCACATCGAGTTGCCGCTGGGCGACAGCCCCGACCGCCTGGGCCGGCAGGTTCGCGCCCGTGCGTAAAGCGGTATGGAGTTTGCTAATATGAAGATCAATCGTGAAGGACTGCCTGCGATGCCTGATTTCTCGGCAGCGCGTCCCAAAATGGTGTTCGTCGCCCCGACGACAGCACGTTGCGATCAGAGATGCGAGGCTCTGGTCGAGGGTGTCTGCCGTTGCCATTAAACTGGATCGCCATGCCCATTCTGCCACCTGAACCCGGCTGGTTTCCCAACGATCTGTTCGAGAACCCAGCCCTTGCGCCATCGCGGGAACGCACCTGGCGCGTGCTGCACACCCGGCCACGCCAGGAGAAGAGCCTGGCGCGCCGGCTGCACGAGTCCGGCCAACCGTTCTATCTGCCGTTGATTCCGCGCCGGCAACGGATTCGCGGTCGGCTGATGACTTCCTACCTGCCGCTGTTCGGCAGTTACTGCTTCGTGCTGGCCGACAACGAGGAACGCATTCAGACGTTGGCTACCGGGCGCGTCGCCCATGTCATCGAGGTGGCGGACCAGGGCCGGCTGTGGAACGATCTACAGCAGGTCCAGCGGCTGATTACTTCAGGTCTACCGATCACACCCGAAGGCAAACTGGAGCCCGGCACGGCCGTCGAGATTCGCGCTGGTCCGCTGGCAGGCATGCAGGGAATTATCGTCCGCACCACCACGCACAAGCGCTTCGTCGTGAAGGTCGATTTCATCCAGCAAGGGGCGTCGGTGGAGCTGGAAGACTATATGCTCTCGCCGATCACCTAGACTGATTCCGGATTGGCGGCGTCCGCGGGCAATTCGCGGATGACCTCGCAACCGAGTACCCACATGTTGGTACCCTGCTGCCGGGTGGCATGGATGACCTTGACCAGCAGCTTCATGCCGGGCGCTCCGCCCTTCTGCTGCACCTGCAAGCCGAGAAAGGTGCCGGGTGGAAACGGCTGGATGATCGACAGCCCAATGCCGCCGTTGCAGATGTCGCGGACCTTGGCGGGCCAGGCGTCGCTGCCGAGGATCGAGATTTCACGGCAAGACACCAGCAGGCTGCCCCAGAAGCGCTTCGCCTGGCGGCGCTCCTTGCCGGGCGCCTTGCCCGGTATCGGCATCAGGATTTGCGAGGGCCGGCGCGCCCCCCAGAGCGACCAGCGCTCGTTCCAGAAAAAGCTGGTCCACTCGAAACTCATCGGGTCCGCCTGCGCTGGAGTGAGACGCTGACTCCGGGGAAACAACTCCGTGGGCAGGACGATGGGCCGTCAGTCCAGCGACGACCGGCTACCGCCGCCGGTGCGACCCTGGCCGAACGACAGACCAAATGTAGGGTCTGTCCCCCCGGACTGTCAAATGCGTCCCGTGAGAAGATCGATGACCCAGCAGCCACGAACATGTTCGCCCGGCTGCCGGCAGTGATTCAGGATGTCCGCGTGGTCGCAGCCGGCGTCTTCGAGGGCATCGGCGAGAATGGGCAGGCGGTCGAAGGCGCGTTCGGCGTAAATCGCTTGCGCGAGGGAGATGACGGTTGGGGTGAGCCAGGCGGGATTGACGGTGACGGGGCGGAAAGGGTTGCCGACCAGGTCGCGCAGGGTAGCGGCGGCCCGGCGCTGGGCCGCATCGCGGTTGAGTCCTGCGGCCTCGGCAGCGTCTGGCAGCCAGTAGGCCGCGCTTTCCGCCGCGAAGGTGCCGCCGCTGACCGTGTGGTCCGCGCGGCCGGCTTCGATGCGTAACACATCCTCGTACGCCGCCAGGCAATCACCCGCCATGAAACTGGCAGCCGGTCCCTCGCCGGCCAAAGCATACGCGGCCCGCCGCTCCTCCTCGCCGGCCCACCCCTCGGCATAGCGTTCAGCTGTCTCAACGGCCTGCCGGTCCTCGTCCTCGGTGATGGCTTCCCAGACCAGCCGGCAACAGGCAATGGCAAACAGCCGCCGCTTGCGCTCGCTGACCTGCTGACTCCGCAGGAGTGCGAGGAGTGGCGCGGGTTCGGTGGCCGCCAGCCAGTCCGCTTCGGTCATAGGCACCGCTCCGTGGTTCAGGCCGACATCGACTTGCGGAAGTCGTCGAGCGCGGTGGCGTCGAGCGCGGCGTCGAACCAGCGGGACAGCGCTTCGGGATCCTGGCAGGCCTTGATGTCGGCAGCGAGGTCGGCCGGCGCGCCGGGCGGAAAGCGCTTTTGCAGCAGCCGCAGCAACGCCTCGGCCTTGCCGCTCGCTTTCCCTTGATTGATCCAGCCCAGCACCACTTGCGATTCGACCATGTTCCACTCCTTTAGTGCTTCCTTCCAGGATTGTGCTCGTCCGGCAGCCTCGGCGAAGACCAGGGCCAGCCCGCCGTAATCGCTGCGCCGGCTAGCGTCCGCCTCGGTGCCGGCCAGTTCCTTCCACCGCTCCAGGATAGCAGAATCCGCGCCGCCACGCATCAACGGCACCCAGGCCAAAACGCAGCGGGCGATCCGGCCCGCGGCGATCTCCGCCAGCACGGTCGTGGCGTCCTTGCCCGCCAGGTCGCGCTCGATGACCTGCAAGCAGGTGCGTCCCCCGCCGAGTTGCATGTCGCGCGACGCCTGGCCGTGGCCCGTCAGGTTCACCACGGCCGCCACGACCTGATAGCGGCCTGATTGGTCCGTTGGGGGACGACGTTCGAGCCAAAGCCGGCCGAGGTATTCCAGCATCCGGCCGAACATGGTGGCGTCCGGCTCCAGGCTGAATTCCAGCGGCACCGCCCAGGGCTCGCTGCCGTCCGGTTGTGCCAGCCACGCGACGGTATCGCAAGTCCGGTCGGGGTCGCCGGGGAAGGGCAACGTGCGCGTGTCCAGCCAGCCAAAAAAGAGCAACGGCAGTGGTTCGGGCGCGAACAGCCAGATCAAAAAGCCGTGGGGATCGAGCTTCGCGGCATACCGGCTGGCCTGATCGAAGCGATTCTGCGTCATCGGGCGATCACTCCTTTGCCAACAATAGGTCCACCACCCAGCAGCCCCGAACATGCTCGCCCGGCTGCCGGCAGTGATTCAGGATGTCGGCGTGATCGCAACCGGCGTCTTCGAGGGCGTCGGCGAGGATGGGCAGCCGGTCGAAGGCCCGCTCATCGTAGATGGCCTGGGCCAGCGAAACGACAGCTGAGGTGAGCCAGGCCGGATTGACAGTTACGGGGCGGAAGGGGTTGCCGAAGAGGTCTCGAAAAAGCAACGCCTGGGAAAGAACTGTTCTTGGGTCAAACACAGCTGCGGCAGCGACGGTGAAGGCTACTTGGTGGACACAGTAACTGGCTGAGGAATTGCAGGCGAAGTACGCCGCTTGCGAGGAATAGTATGCCGGAGGCTGTAGATCATTGTCGTGTCCGCTATTCTCACCGTCTGCGTCGCCATCAACGTTAGTCTCCTGCAAAGAAATACCCGAATCCGGCCGCGATACGTGAGCATTCCAGGCTAGTTGCTCGGCGGCGTTGAGTTCAACCTCTCCTGCCTGGTTGTCTGCAAATTGCATGGCGATGGTCACCGCGTCACGAGATGACTGCTCTAACATACTCCAAATGAGCTGTAAGCACGCGTAAGCCAACAATCTCAACTTCCGGTCACTGGCATTGTCCCCCATGTGCAGCAGCATCTTCTTCAGATCAGCACACTCCAGCCACTCTTGCTCGGTCATGGGCATTCCTCCGGTCTCCAACGATCAACCGCCTGGCAACCTGCGATTGTGCCAAGCGGTGGTGCAATGGTGCAAGAGCAGACCAAAGTGCATGACAGTTTGACGCGGATGCTTAAAGTCACGCCACGCCACACATTTCGTGCGACGGCAAAACGGCGGCCTACATCACCGAAAAATGCGAAAAACTACCGAAGCAACCTCTCGGCCGCCGGCAGAGTATGGCAGACCTCGCCCCTCTTCTCGACCTCGGGAGTTGCCCCATGCCGGCGTTGACGGAACAGTTGGTGGCGGACACGCTCGATGCCGTGCGCTGGATGCTCGCCCGGCAGTCGCCCGTCGGTGAGACGTTTGGCGAGCAGGTGGCGGGCTATGTCCGGGAGGGGCTAACCAGCGTCGAACCGGCTCGGCTTGGTCCCCGGCAGCGTTGGCGACGCATGGCGGGCCAGTCCCGAACGCACTGGTGCCGGCGGCGAGGTTTCGGCGGCGGGCGCGGTCCGATCGAGTAAAATACTCTCGCACAAGGCAAGGCGGCAGATGCGGTCCATCTCTCCGTACCTGTTGGTTCGGTCCCAGCCTTTCGAGGCCCGTATGGCGACGGCTGTCAGCCCGACTGATGCGGAACTGCTGGAACGGTTCGTCCGCCGGCAGGACCTCACCGCCTTCGAGGCGCTCTTGCGCCGGCACGGCCCGATGGTCTACCAGGTCTGCCAGCGCGTGCTGTATCAGTCGCAAGACGCCGAGGATGCGTTTCAGGCCACGTTCGTCGTGCTCGTCAAGAAGGCGGCGACCATTTCGCAGCCTGAAATGCTCGGCGGCTGGCTGCACGGCGTCGCGCAGCGGATTGCGATGAAGGCGCGCGGCAAGTCCGCGCAACGGCAGGCCCGCGAGCAACCGCTGGCGGATTGCCCGGTGCCGGACGCTGGCGAGGCTCCCGCCGAGGCGACCTGGAGCGATTTGCGGCCGGTGCTCGACGAGGAACTGAACCGTCTGCCCGAAAAGTACCGCGCGCCGCTGGTGCTCTGCTATCTCGAAGGCAAGACCAACGACCAGGCGGCGGCGCAGCTCGGCTGGAGCCGGGGCAAGGTCGCCGGCAAGCTGTCGCGCGGTCGGGAATTGCTCCGCGGCCGACTGGCGCGGCGCGGGCTGTCGCTGTCGTCCGTGGCGCTGGGCGCGCTGCTCCTACAACAGACGGCCCACGCCGCCCCGGTGCCGGCGGCCCTGACGGGTGCGGTGCTGCAAGCGAGCGCGCCGGGCGGACTGGTGTCCGCGAAGATCACTGCGCTGGCCGAAGGGGGCGGCCAGGGCCCGGCGCTCCTCTCGATCAAGGGCCTGGGCGTACTGATTGCCGTCGCCCTGGCCGGGAGCGCTGCGTATTTCATGCTGAATCGCGGCCCGGAACCGGTGCTGGCGTTCCAGCACTTCGATGGGCTGGCGGTGCCCACCAACCGCGCGGGCGAGGAGTATCCCCGCGCGTTCGACGAGGGCAACGCGGGCGGGCCGTTCGCGTCGAGCATCGATGGCAGCGACGCCGTTGCGGGCAAGAGCTTACGGATGCGGCTGACTGCCGGTTTCCTCAAGGCCCAGTTCGATCCGAACGAACTCAAACGCCGCGGCTTCACCCGTGATTACGTGGCCCGGCCGGAAGCCTGGCGCTTCGACACCTACAACCGGCTGCGCTTCTGGATCAAGGCGCCGCCGGCCGCGCGGCCCGACGGCCTGGTGCAATTCGGCGTCGGCACCTACATCAGCCCGGTGCAGGGCGGCACGGGCCGCACCGCGTTCTTCCATCTGTTCCAGGTGGCGGCCACCGGACACTGGTCGCAGGTGGTGCTGAACATGCACCCGCACTGGCGCGACGGCCACGGCGGGCCCGACGTGGGCCACCAGCCGCGCCCCACGGGCGAAGCGGGCGTCAACTACTTCGACGCCTTGCAGCGGTTCTTTCTCGAAGCGCGCTCGGCCCCGGCGAGCTACCCGGCGGACTACGGGCTCGACGAGATGGAATTCGTCCGCGAGACCTATCCGGAAAACGACGAGCAGGTCTACGGCATCACGGCGACTTACGTCCCGGAAGCGTCGCGCGTCATCGTGACCTGGAACCGGCCGAGCCGCGAGGACACGGTCGTTCACGAAGTCCGGTATGCGTTTCGCAACATTCACGAGATCGGCTGGGAAGCGGCCCAGCCCGCTCCGGGCGGCAACATCAAGCCGACGGTCCGGCCGGACGCCACCGGCATGCATTACGACAGCAGCGCGTTGCCCGTGCAGGGCCAGTCACTGCTCTATATCGCGCTCAAGCCTGAGAATGCCCGACGGTTTTCCCAGGTGACCATTCGTCTGACTCGCAACTGATTCGGTCTTTCAGTTGCCCTTCTCCCCCGGCGGGAGAGGGGTAGGGGTGAGCGGGCGGACTTGCAGCGGCGTGCCCCCC
>JAEUIF010000553.1 GCA_016795185.1 Planctomycetia bacterium
GTGCCTTTTTCATGATGCCTGAACAATACTGACCTCGGCCCGGCTAGGCAACAGGATTGGCGGGGTCGGGCGGCCAAACACGCAGTGCCAGTTCGGCCACCCGGCGCAATTCCGCGCGGCTCGCGCCGCCGACGGCTTGCACCGCCATGCCGTGCATCACGGCGGTCAGGTAGCGGGCCAGGTCGGCGGGGTCGGCGTCGGTGGGCAGGTCGCCCTCGGTCCGCGCGCGCTGCAAGCGTTTGCGCAGCGCCGTCTGGGCGGCCGCGCGGCGCGCGGCCAGTTCCTGGCGAATCGGGTCGGCTTCCTTGCCGCAGGCCAGCGCGCCCTGCACCACCAGGCAGCCGGGCGGCTGGCCGGGGCGCGTCAGCAGGTCGGCGCTGCCGTGCAGCAGCCGCTCGGCCACGGCCCGCGCCGTCGGTTCGGCCAGTGCTTGCCGGACGAAAGCCGCCGGCCCGGCCACGTAGCGCTCGACGGCCCGGCGGAACAGCGCTTCCTTGTTGCCGAACGCCGCGTACAGGCTCGGCCGGTTGATGCCCATCGCAGCGGTCAGGTCCGGCAGCGACGTGC
This sequence comes from Planctomycetia bacterium, assembly GCA_016795185.1. Taxonomy (GTDB): domain Bacteria; phylum Planctomycetota; class Planctomycetia; order Gemmatales; family Gemmataceae; genus JAGVLI01. The sequence goes on from JAEUIF010000553.1 coordinate 568, forward strand.
CTTCGTACCCCTTGCGCCAGAAGACCTGGAGCGCCTGCTCCAGGGCCTGCTCGACGTCGAACTCTCGCGGCCGGCCCTTGCGCACGACCAATCTCCTCTTTTTTGTACCTGTTGATACATTAACTCCCTTGACGGCCCCTGTCCAGCCGCCTATATTGTATACCGAGTGGTACATAAATATCGCCTTCGGGAGAGAATCATGGCGCGGAAACTGGCGGGCCAGGCGGCGGTCGTCACCGGGGCTTCCAAGGGCATCGGGGCGGCCATCGCCAAGGAACTGGCGGCCGAAGGGGCGGCGGTGGTGGTGAACTACTCGTCCAGCAAGGCAGGGGCCGAGAAGGTGGTGGCCGAGATCGTTGCGGCCGGCGGCAAAGCCGTGGCGGTGCAGGCCGACCTGGCGAAGCCCGCCGAAGTGGGCAAACTGTTCGCCGGAGCCAAGGAGGCTTTCGGTCGGCTCGACATCCTCGTGAATAACGCGGGGGTTTACGAGTTCGCGCCGCTCGAAGACGTGACGCCGGAACACTTCCACCGCATGTTCGACCTGAACGTGCTCGGGCTGCTCCTGGCGTCGCAGGCCGCCGTCAAGCACTTCGGCCCGGAGGGCGGCAGCATCATCAATATCAGTTCGGTGGCGGCGACCGCCGCGCCGGCCGCGGCCTCGGTCTACAGCGCCACCAAGGGTGCCGTGGACACCATCACCCGCTCGCTGGCCAAGGAACTGGGGCCGCGCAAGATTCGCGTCAACGCCATCAACCCCGGCATGGTCGAGACCGAGGGCGTCCACACGGCCGGTATCATCGAAAGCGATTTTCGCAATCAGATTGAGGCGCAAACTCCGCTGGGCCGCATTGGACAGCCCCAGGACATTGCGCCCGCCGCCGTCTTCCTGGCGTCGAGCGACGCCGCCTGGCTGACGGGCGAGACCATTCATATCGCCGGCGGGTATCGATAAAGTCGAAGCCGGCGAGCCGGGAGCATCCAC
>JAEUIF010000559.1 GCA_016795185.1 Planctomycetia bacterium
GGGGGGCCCCCGCCGGGGGTCGCCCGGGGGGGTCCTACTCCCCCCACCGCCCCCCGCCGACCTTTCGGCGGCGCCCCCCCCCCGGCGGAGCCCCGCGGCCCGGCCCACCCCACTGATCTCCGGCCGCTGATGTTCCGGCCCGCCGTTGGCTCACTCCTCGCAGCACGGACATTTGTCCGGCACATAGACCACCAGGGTCGCCGAGTAATGGGTGCTGTCGTAACCGTTGCCCTTTTCCTCCGGCATCCTCTGGTGCGCGGCGATCAGGTAATAGTTGCCGAACGTGGGCGTGAAGCTCGCCCGGCCGTCCTTGTCGGTCAAGCGCTCGAACTTGTCGTCGATGCCTTCCGCCAGCTTGACGCCGCGCGGGATGAAGCTGACCTTGGCCGCCGCCAGGGGCTTGCCCTGGAAGTACAGGCGAATCTTGATTGGCGTGCCCGGCCCCATCGGCGTCACGGGATTGGATTCGGACACGATCTCCATCTTGTGCCCCAGCACCTTGTCGAAGCCGGGATTGGTCCGGCTGACCTTATCCAGGCTGGGCGTGGCGACGAAATAGGTCTTGGCGCTGTGGTGGACGCGGAAGCCCTGGCCCTTGGCGATGACCGTATCCAGCGTCTGATAGGCCAGGTGTAGGCCCGGCTGGGTCGTGGGGTACTTGACGGTCCAGAAGCCTTCCTTGGGTTCGTAACCCAGGTCGATGAGCTTGTCCTTCAGCGAGACGGCCTTGCCGTCCGGGCCGATGACCTCGAAAGCGGTGATGGCGTCGAAGTTGACCTTGCTGGCCAGCTTGAAATCGCGGTGGTTGTTGCCGTGGTTGCCCAGCATCAGGTCGAGGTGGACGGCATCGCCGACGCGGACGAGGTTGGTATTGGTCTGTACCCAGGAGTCATGGGCCGACAGCGCGCCGACCAGGACCAGCGCGCCGAGGAGGGTCGTACAGCTGCGAAGCATGGTGGCTTATCCTCGGTTCGGGCCAGCAGCGGCTGCCGGCAAGCCGCGTGGCTCGCCGGCAGCGCGCGGCGCGCCGTCAGTTCAACGGAACCTGGGCCTTCTTGTAATTATTGATGTTGTCGTTGGTGCTGGTGCCGTCCGGGCCGAAACAGCCCATGTACTGCGCATTGAAGCTCTGGGTCGCGCCAGGTATCCGGAAGACGCACAGCACGCGGGCGTAGTACTTGTCCGGTTCGGCCGCCTGGACGATCGGGCTTTCCATGATCGTATTGCCGCGCAGCGAGGTCGGGCCGGCCAGGCCGAAGACGATGTATTCGCTCTTGAACTTTTCCCCCGACCCCTTTTCGTTCACGCCGAACGCGCGATCGAGGAAATCGACGTAGTGGCCGCCGAAGGTGGCCGGCTTGATCATCGCCAGGACCGGGGTGGTGGTGGCGATCGACTTGAAGCCGCCGATGCTCTCGTGCGGCAGACCGACGTAATTGAGATCCTGATAATGACCGCCGGTGATCCCCGCGGCCTTCAAGCTGTCCACCTGGGCCTGGGTGAGGGTGTACTTCTGCACCAGCGGGGCGACCTTGGGATGGAGCTTGTAGGGGTCGCCATTGCTATCTACGACATAATCCCAGGCGCTGGGCAGCTTGCCTTGTTGAGCCTCGAACTGCTGCACGGCGCGATTGACGCCGGCCAGAATGTTGGCGGTGGTGGCGGAATTGGCCTGCTGGCTTACCCCGGCGATGCGCGGGATGATGAGCGCCGCCAAGAGGACCAGGACCACCAGGACCACCAGCAGTTCCATCAGGGTGAATGCTTTACGAAGCACGGGATTCAGTTTCATCGAACGTTCCTTTCTGCGTGGAATCCAAGACGAGATGGGGACGTTGCCCCGCACTGCCGGCGCGGGCAGGCACGACGCCTGTCGCACTGGCGTAAGCGAACCGGCGGCACTACCGCGGTCGTGGGTCAGGCGGTGGTAAAGGGGCAGACGGACGAAGCAATCACGCCGCGCGGCGGGGCGGCGGCGGGTCGGGCGGCCGGAAGTGGGTAGCCGAGGATTCACGGCGTTCTTCCAGGATGCCGGCCGGTGGGGCCGGCAGCTTCGTCTCGGTGCGCGGTTCGAGGAACAACGTCAGGGACAGCAGAAAGAAACGGTCGGGCGAGCAGCCGCAGCGGATCGCGGTCTTCAGAACGGGCGGCGCGTCCGTGCCGGCGGGGCGCGGTTCGGCCGCTGCTTCGGTCGAGCGTTTGGGATCGTGCGGCGTGGTCGGCAAAGCGCAGCAGCCGCACGGGCAATCGGTGCGGGAGCAGCAGGAACAATCGGTGGCCAGGGGTTGGTCGGCGGCTTCGGCGGGCGGCGGGCTGGCGACGCTCCAGGACAGCGGCATGCTCTGAGCAGCCACGGCCAGGGCCAGCACCAAACTGAGGCCTCGTCGAAGCATGGTGCGCGTCGGGGAGGAGTGCGAGATCGAGTGGAAGCTGTCTTAGTCGCATGGTCCAACCCCGTCAAGCAAATTCCCCGTGTCGGTGAAAAGTTGAAAAGTGGGCCGGAGCGACCCCTACTCGCCCCGGACCCACTGCTGCCAGGGACATTGCATCAAGGCTAGAGCAGTGTGCGACCGGCTGGAGCGGTCCGCACAGCGGACCCTACAGAATTCCGTAGGGTCCGCTGTGCGGACCATAGCGCCCGGTGCTACACCCGTTTGCAATCCGCTCTAACGGTAAGTTAGTCCTGACGCGCGCCGTCGGGCAGCGACTCATTGATTTGCTTCTGGGTGACATCGGCGTGACGGCCGTAGGGGTCGATCACGCTCACCAGCGTGGCCCGTTCCCCCGTCGCGTAGATCATGAAAACCGCGACGAAGCGGCCGTAATACTTGCCGTCGCAGCCCGGGTAAATGGGACAGTTCGTGATCGTCTTGCCGACCGCCGTGTTGCGCGGTCCCACGCCCAGGGCAATCAAGCGCTGCCCGGAGGCGAGCCCCGCCGGAACCAGTTTCTGGGTCAGGTTCTGGCCGGTGGCCGACCCAGACGAGGAGGCGGCAGGATTCACCTCAGCGACGGTGCAAGGGCTGGCGGTCAGCAAGCGCTGCGTCGTCCCGGAGATGTTCGAGTCCACCGCCGTGGTGTCGTGGTCGTACACCCAGTCGAAGCCCGAGCGCTGGAACGAACGCAGGTATTGCGCACCCGAGGCGTTCGTCAAGGTGGCGACGGTGAGCTGGTCTTGCAGGCGCGTGCCGTCCGAGCCGGCGTAGGGCAAGCCGATCGTTTGCGTGTTGGCGTCCGTCGTGTCGGAACTGTAAATCGCGCCGGACGTGGTAATCAGTGAGTCCATGCCCTGGGGATAGCGCTTCTGGAGGGTGAAGAACAATTGCAGATTGTTCGCCAGGTCGGACTGCGTCTTGGCCGACGCCGTCATGTTCGACGTGCGCGTCAGCATGTTCACGATGGGAATGGCCAGGCCAGCCAGCGTGGCGATGACGACCAGCACCACGACCAGTTCAATCAGGCTGAAGCCGGCGCGCCTCGTTCCGTGGGGTCTGCGTTGCAGCATGGCGGTCTCCGCAATTCAGGGAATGGAGAGTGAATGGGGGTTGACCGCCTGCGGAGAGCAACTGTCAGACCCAATGCGAGAATCCTAGAATTATTGATTCAAGCCCATGTTACTGTGATATTTGTGGAGATTATCGCTCTGGAGTAACCGGCCGTCAGCTGACAGCCGCTGGCGATTTGGTCGCCAGCGGCTGTCACGGATTCGCCAGCGGCTGCCGAACTACTGGGCGCGGGTGATGTTGTAGTATTCCTCGATGTGCGCCCCGCCGCCGACCGGCCCGTCGCCGTGCAGGCCGACCGCGCCGATGAAGACGGCTCTTTTCATGTCGGCGGAGACCGGCGAGCCGGACGTGCCCGCGCCGCGCGAAACCCGGTAGACCAGCCCGACCCGGCTGTAAACGTTGGCGGCGTTTTCCTCGGCCGAATCGCCGAAGTGAGTTGGCGGTTCGGTCGTGACCTTGCCGACCATTGAGCAGCGCTTGCCGAAACCGAGCAGGATGTAGACGTCGCCGAAGGTGTTGACCTGGTCGGCCTCGCTGACCAGGCCGGACGCGCCTTCGACGAAGGCTTCGCTGAGCCGCAGCACGCGCACATCCTCAGCCACGTTCACGCTGGGGCCGCTGTAGGGGTTGAACGTGGGGGTGTTGGCGGCAGTGAAATCCCCGCGACTGGGATGCATGGGGGCCAGGCGGGTAATACCCGCATGCTCCAGGGCTTCCGCCTGTTCGTCTGTCAGTGGGTGGCTCGTCACCACCGTCGGGCCGCCGAGCACCGTGCCGCCGTGGCTAGGCAGGTAATCCGGGATGGCGGTGGACGTGGTGTCGGTCAGGGCGTCGAGGTCGGTCGGGTGGCTCTGGTAGAGTTGCTCGTAAACCTGGACGAACTTGGTCACCTCGCCGATGTTGGTCGCGCCGCTGGCGGTATGCGCCCGGCCCAGCATGCTGGGCAGCGAAACCACCAGGATGCCGGCCAGGGCCACCAGGACCACCAGCACGACAATCAGTTCAATCAGGGTCAGGCCAGGGCGGCGGGGTTGCTGCGTGCGTTGCAACATGGTCGTATCCTCCTCGTTCGTGGGACTCTTGGCGTACTTGGTCAACCGTCAGGCCGAACCGCCCG
>JAEUIF010000572.1 GCA_016795185.1 Planctomycetia bacterium
CCCCACACCCGCTGAAATTGTTGTGCGTTGGCGCGGGGTGGGGTTGCCCCCCACCATGAAGCGCACGCCGCGCCCGGCGGTGATCACCCCCGCCGCTCGCCTCTGAAATCCAACATCCCACTCTGAAACTTCCCTTCTTGCCGCCGGGTACTCCTTGCAGGGTTGCTGATGTGTCCACCGATGATGCCGCGCTGGTGCGACGCTGCCTGCGAGACGATCCGGAGGCCATCCGCGCGTTAGTCGAACGTTTCCAGTCGGAAGTCTTCGGGCTGTGCGTGCGGCTATTGAGCCACCGCCAGGACGCCGAGGACGTGACCCAGGAAGTATTCCTGCGCATCTTCCGCAGCTTGCGCCGCTGGGACTCGACCCGGCCGCTGAAGCCGTGGGTGATGAGCATCGCCGTCAACCGCTGCCGGACCTGGATGTCGCAACGGGCGCGCCGTCCGGAACTGGCTGACTACCTCCAGGACACGGCCGCCGACCGCCCTGCCGACGACAGCGCCGAGCTGGTTGTCGAGTTACATGCGGCCATCCATGAGCTGCGCCCCGAATACCGGATGGTATTCGTCCTGTTTCACGAGCAAGGACAGCCCTACGAGGAGATCGCCGAGGCGCTGGACCGGCCGGTCGGGACCATCAAGACCTGGCTGCACCGCGCCCGGATCGAAGTGCTGGAACGGCTGCGCCGCCGGGGCATGGTCGCCGACCTGCCAGTAGGCGAGCAGCCGGAGCCCTCCCAGGGAGGCCCGCCATGAATTGCAGCGAAGCCCAGGACCGCTTGCAGCAACGTCTGGACGGCGAGGCGGTCATTGACCGCGCCGCGTTGGACCGACACCTGGCGCAGTGCGCCGACTGCCGTTCGCTGCACACCGCCGCAGGGGTGCTGGAGACCGGACTGCGCCGCTTGCCAAGCATCGCGCCGCCGGCACGGTTGCAGGAAGCGCTGATAGGGTCGTTGCTTGCAGAGCGCAATTTGAAACTGCGGCGGCAACGCTGGCGATCCGTCGCCGCGCTGGCGGCTGCCCTGTTGTTGACGGTCGGCATTGGCCTGTACGCCACCGGGCCGGAGCAGGTTAATCGTTACTTCGCCGGCTGGTTCGCGCCGACGCTCACGACGCCCGCACCAGTGGCCACGACGCCCGCGACGGAACCCACACCACCCGAGGCACCATCGATTCGCGACGGTGTGGCGGGTGCGGGCACCGCAGTCGTGTCGTTGACGCTGCGGACCACGGAGGAGACCGTCGAGCAGACACGCTTACTGACGGGCACCCTGCCGAGCCCGACGCTCAACTTGCGTGAGGTGCTGCCGCCGCCCCAGGACCAGCCGCCGCTGGCCGTCTGGCAGGAAACCGGCCAGCGCGTAACATCAGGCTTCGAGCCGGTGACTTCCTCGGCGCGACGGGCCTTCCGGATGTTCGTGCGCGAAACCGTGCCCGCGCCGGTGAACTAATCCCACCGCTGCTGGCGGCTTCGCACCGACAACCACTGCGAAGCCGCCAGCGGTTCAAGAACCAGTGCCATGAACGCAAACAAGTCTTTCTGCACGCTGCTCCTCTTCGGAACCCTGGCGCTGCCGGCACGGGCCGCCGCGCCACGCGACGAACTGCTGCGCCTGATCCCTGATGATGTGGCCTTCTGCCTGGTGGTGCAGGACCTGCGCGGCCATCTGACCGCGCTGACCGAGTCGCCGTTCGTCCAGCAGTTTCGCGGCACGGTCGCCGGCAAGGCCATTCTCGGCTCCCCGGAAGTCACCCAGCTGATCGAGGCGGAAAAGTTCCTCAAGCAGCATCTCGACGTGGACTGGAAAGCGCTGCGCGACGACATCCTGGGCGATGCCGCGGTCTTCGCCTACCGCCCTGGTCCCGCCGGCAAGATGGAGCAAGATCAGGGCATCTTCCTCGTCCGCGCCCGCAATCCCGCCTTGCTGGCCGGACTGGTGGAGCGGTTGAACAAAGCGCAGTTGAAGTCCGGCGAAGTCCGCAAAATCGAGGAGTGCGAGCATCGCGGCGGCAAGTATTTTCGCCGCGTCGAACGCGATCAGCCGCCGACCTATTATGCACTCCGCGGCCCGATTCTGGCCTTCACGCCGCACGAGGACATGCTCAAGCGGGCGCTCGAACTCGACCGCGAAGCGAAGTCCGCCGATGCCGAAGTGCCCGCCATCGGTCGCCGCCTGACGCAACTCGGCGCGGAACGGGCGCTGCTGGCGCTGTGGATCAATCCGCGCGCCTTCGATGCGGAACTCGCCCGCAAGGAGCAGTCGCCCGAAAACGAGGCCGAGCGGGTCTTCTTGCGGACGTTCCGTATCTACTGGCAAGCCCTCGAAGGGCTGGTGCTGTCCGTCGTGCAGCAGCAGGGGCTGGAGTTCAACCTGGCGCTGCGCGTCAAGCCCGACGGATTACCGCCGTCCGCACGCAAGTTCTTGACGGAAGCGGCCCAGCGTTCCGAACTCTGGAGTACTTTCCCGCCCGACGCGATCCTCGCCGCCGCCGGGCGCTTCGACGTGGCGGCTTTCCTGCAACTGTTCACCGAGTTTCTGGACGACACGACGAAGAAGGGCATCCGCGACTCCATCGACCAGAGTGCCGGGCCCGCAATGGGCAAGATGCTCCGCGACCTGTTGCCGAGCCTGGGGCCGGACGTGGGCTTTTGCGTTCTGGCCCCGGAAAAGGAGCGCGGCTGGTTCCCGGACGTGCTCTGGGCCACGCGCGTGCGGTCGAACGCCGACGGAAAGCCAGCCGAGCAAACCCTGCTCGACGGGCTGAACTTCCTCGCCGGTCTGGCGGTCTTCGACCATAACAGCAAGCACGCCGACCGCTTGGACCTGAAGTCCGTGCAGCAGGACAAGCTCGAAGTCAAGTTCTTCGTGAATCCCAAGCAGTTCCCGGCGGGCATGCAGCCGGCCTACACGATCAAGGAAGGCTACTTGCTGTTCGCCAGTTCGCCAGAAGCCGTGCGCCGCTTTCAGCCGGGCCGTACGCCCGGCGAAGCCAGCACGGAAGTGCGTTTGATGCGCCTGTCGTGCGTGGCGCTGCGCAATTACCTGAACGATCACCGCGACGCGCTGACTGCCCACGTCGCGGAGAAGAATCAAATCGGCCGACCGGAAGCGGCCCAACGACTCGAACGTTTCCTGACGGCTTTGCACTTCATCGACGGCCTCGAATGGACCCAGCGGCCGACCGCCGGGCAGGTCATCCTCTCGCTGCGCGTCAAGCCGAGCCAGCCGCTGCGAAAGTAGACGAATTGCGATTTCCGGCGGCGGGCGTTTCGTGGAAAATAGAAGGCGAAAGGTGAACCCGCTTCACCTTTCGCTTTTTCCTTGCGCGGGGAGGGCGGTGTCGTGAACTTGGCACTGGCGCAAGCAACCGAGGTCAAAGCGCCCTATCTCTGTTTTGAGATGGCCGGCGCTCTCTTGACCGAAGACGAGTTCGACGCGGTTACGGACTATGACGAAGGGTACCGCTACGAGCTCATCCACGGAGTGCTGGTCGTGCATCCGATTCCGCTGCCCGAGGAAACCGACCCGAACGAAGAACTGGGCCACTGGTTGCGAACCTTTAAGTTGCAACACCCCCAGGCTTCCATTCTCGACGCCACCATGCCGCAACAGTACGTGCGCACGAAGAAGAGTCGCCGGCTGGCGGATCGTTTGCTTTGGATCGGCCTCGGCCGACTGCCCAAGCCGCGCGTCGACGTGGCGACAGTTGCGGTGGAATTCGTCTCGGCGGGACGCAGAAATCGCGAACGCGACTACGAGATCAAGCAGCGCGAATACCTGGAAGCAGGCATCCGGGAATACTGGATCGTGAACCGTTTCCAGCGCATCCTGACAGTCTGGCGGCAGACGCCAACGGGACCGGAGCAGCAAGTCATTCCAGAAAGCGAAATCTATCGCTCCGCGCTGCTGCCCGGCTTCGAGTTGCCGCTCGCCCAGCTTCTGGCCGTCGCCGACTGCTGGGCAGCAAATCACGAGTGATGCCTGGCAAAAATCTGGGGGGGGAGTCGACTCCCACCGCGATTACTTCGACCAATGTCCAATCGA
>JAEUIF010000576.1 GCA_016795185.1 Planctomycetia bacterium
GTGGATGCGCGAGCCATAACGTTCTAGAAAGGACTGCATGGTGCTGCTCCCGTTGGAGTGGGTTTGGTTACCTCCAATTTAGGGACAGCACCATCTCCTTTCTCCTCTTGGTTGCGGTCACCGCCCTCCGTGGGCATGGGACGCTGGCGTGTTCTCCATGCCCACGCAAAGCCGTGGGCATGGCACCCAGCAGTCCATTGAGCGTACTGTCTCTTGCATCTGCACTGGCGCAAGCTAAACGGCAAGGGAAAAGCTCCCCTTGCCGTTGTATGAACTACCAGTCGTTCGGCCGCGCCTCACGGAGCCGGGTTCGCGTAGTACATGATGTGCGCGTTGGCCGCGAACTGCGGGTTGACGAAGGCGGACGTATCCAGGGTCACGTCCTCCTTGTTGCCGCCGGTCAAAATGCCGCGGGCGGCCATACCCATGCCCTTGCGAACCATCTCCTTGGCGGCCTGGGCGGTGGCCGGCGGGCTCTTCGACAGCGACCGCTTCGACATGCCGCGGGCGCTGAAGCCCAGCTCCGAGGACGGTGTCGGCTTGATTTCCGAGCTGCGGAAGACGGCCAGGTCGATGTAGCCCGGCCGCTTGAAGCCCGACCAGGCGGACTTTGCCTCATCGTCGCTCGTGACGCGGAACAGCTCGACCTCGGTGCCGCCGCCGGTCTTGTCGAGGTAGAAGCCGCGCAGAATGTTCTTGGCATTGGGCTCCAGCATCCAGCGGGTGCATTGCTCCTCGGCGGCTTCTTCCTTGTTGATCGTGCTCTGGCCGTTGACCTTGACGACCACGCCGATCTTCTCGTTGGTCAGGTTGGTCAGCTGGAAGACGACGGTCTGGCCTTCAGTCAACTTGTCCATGCGGTACTCGCCGGGGCTGGCCGAGTCCTTGGTGATCGGCTGGGCCGTGCCGTTGACCAGCACCTCAAACCTGAGCAGGTCAAGGGAGTCGCGCGGGTTGTTGGGATCGCCGGCGGACTGGGTGCCCGTACCGGAGGAAGAGTCGTTCGACTGGGCGCTCTGCTCGGCCCAGGCGTTGAGGGCGTCGGCGGCGCTGTCGCCCAGGTCGCGCCGCATCAGGCCGCGCTTGGCCAGCGCGAAGCTCTGGCCGCTGTCGGCCAAAATGCCGCGATCCGTCTTGATGCCGGCGAACGACATCAGGTCTTGCAGCTTGCCAGACTTCTTGTCGAAGTACACCAGCTTGAGCGCCGTTTCCTTCATGTCCGAACTGAGATCGACGACGCCCGAAATGAAGACGTCCGCCGTAACCTTCTGGTTGCCCCAGGCCAGCGGATAGCTGAGCTTGAACAGCTGCTCGCGGCCTTCCGGGGTCAGGTAAGTGGCCTTGGGAGCTTGCGCGGCGGCCACGGAAGTGGCGTCGCGGATGATGCCCATCGGGTTCTCGGCGTCGTTGGCCAGGATGAGGGCGTTCTCCAGCCGGGTCGCCATGTTGTGGTTCAGCGTGCCGGCGTTGAAGCTCAACTCGCTCTTCCCCTTCTTGACCGTGAACTTCAGCACGCCGATGTTGTGGTAGCCCTTCTTCTTCAATTCCTGGACCAGTTCCGGTCCCTTCTTGACCAGTTCCTTGTCGATGTTGTCGGCGCGGGCGGCAGCGGGCGCGGCGGCGAGCGCTGCGGCCATCAACAGCGCCAGCCAGCGTTTGGTCAGCTTGTTCGCGAGCGATGACATTTTCGGTTCCTCAAGATTGAATTCGGTTTAGGGGATTGAGCCTCGCCGCCGCGTTCAGGGCGCCAGGGGCGTGTGGTACTGAATGTGGGCGTTGCCGGCCATTTGCGGGTTGTTGAACTGCACGGCCTTGAGGTTCGCTTCCTCCAGGTTGCCGCTGCCCGCGATCAGGCCCCGGCCCCGCTTGACAGCGCCCATCGAGTTCCGCAGCTGTTCCTTGGCGGCGGCGAGCGTGGCCGGCGGCGGCGTCTTGGCCAGCGAGCGCCGCGACATGCCGCGCACGCTGAACTGGTTCTCCTCTGGCGGCACGTTGCTCTCCGTGTACACCGTCACGTCGATGTAGCCGGGCCGCTTGTGGTTGGCCCAGGCCGAGCGCGACTCGTCGTCGCTCTGCACCTTGAAGACATCGACCTTCTTGGCGAACTCGTCGTAGAAACCGCGCAGGTTGGCGGTCGCGCCTGGTTCGAGGACCCAGAGGGCGCAGCGGTCGCTCTCATCTTCCTGGCCGCCGAAAGCACTCTTGCCGTTGATCTTCAGCAGGATCCCCAACTTCTGGCCCGAGATGTTGTTCAGCATGAACTCGACCTTCTGGCCTT
>JAEUIF010000578.1 GCA_016795185.1 Planctomycetia bacterium
TGGGCGCCTGGCTGCGCGCCATGCACCAAGTTGTCGCCGATCATGGAAAGCCTGGCCGGACAGTTTGCCGGGCGCGTCAAGGTGGGCAAGGTGGACATCAGCGAGAACTTCGACCTCGCCAGCGAATTCAATATCTCCAGCGTGCCCCGCTTGCTGGTCTTCCATCGCAATCCCAAGCCGCGCCATCATCTGCGCGGTCTGGTCGCCGAGGGGGAACTGGTCAAGCTGCTCAAGCAGGTGCTGGGCGCGTGAGGCGCTTCGCGATTCGGCGTTTCGCGCAGAAAAGCTCGATCCCGCGCGAAACGACGCATCAAAGCAGGTTCCGAACAGTTCCACCGATCTTGAGCGATATTCAACTTCTGCCGACTCCCGCGACGATAATGAAGGAGTCCCGAAGGCGACCTCGGCGAGGATTCCGCGCATGGAAGCGAAGCACAACTCCCCGGTGAAGGGCCGTGCCGCCCTGTATCCAGCCGTCGCGGAACTGGTGATCCAGAACGGCCGGCACAAGGGGAGTAGCCGGCCGCTCAATCTGCCGTTGACCACCATCGGCCGCTCGCCCGGCTGCGACCTGCGCCTGAACGTCGAGGGCATCGGCCCGCTGCATTGCTGCCTGGCCTACGGTCCCGCCGGGTTGTATCTCCGCCAACTGCACGAAGACGGCGACACACTGGTCAACGGCCAGCCCGCCGGCAGCGAGCCCTTGCAGCACGGCGACCTGCTCGCGGTTGGGCCGTTTCAATTTCAGTTGCGTTTGCAGGGGCCGTCGCCCGCGCAGCAACTGTCGGACGCCCACGCACGCCAGCAGACTGAAAAGGAAGCGCTGCGCATCCAGGCCGCCGCCGTCGCCGCCCAGCAAGCAGCGCTCACCGAGGAAGAAGCCCGGCTGCAAGAACGCCGCGCCGCCCTCGAACAGCAGGAAGCACAACTCGGCCAGCATCTGGCTGAGAAGCAGGCCAAGCTGAACGAACTGCGCGACCAGGCCCGCGCTGAGCATGCCGCCCTCAAGGCCGAGCGTGCCGCGCACGAAACGCAGGTGAGCGCGGATCGGCGCGAACTGGAAGCCGCCCGCAACGAACTGGCCGAAGCCAAACGCCAGTCCGAAACCGAACGGCAACGACTGAGCAAGCTCCTCCAGGGCCTGAAGCGCCGCTACGAGCGCCAGTGGGCCGACGAGCGCGCCGCCTTGCAAAAGCGCGAGGCCGAGACCATTCGCGAACGTCGCGATGTCGAACACGAGCGCGAAAAACTCCAGCGCGAACGCGGCGAACTGTTGCAGGCCAGGCTGCGCTTCAATGGTGAGGTGGAACTAGGCCGTCGGCAACTGCACGCGGACTGGGAGACCTTCCGCCAGGAGCAGGATGAGCAGCAGCAGCGCTGGGACCGTGAGCACGATGACTTGCGCGAGCGCAGCCGGGCGCTGAATGAACGCCAGCAAACCCTGGCGGCGGGCGAGCGCGAACTGGAGGCGGACAAGCGCGACTGGCAGCAGCACCGCTTGCAGCTGGAACGCGAAGCCGATGGGCTGGAGAACCGCGTTCGCAACCTGCGCCGCAAGCTGGGCGAAATGGAGCGCGAAGTCGCCGGACTGGAGACTCAGAAGGTCAGTCTGGAGAATCAAAGGTCGGCCGCCGAAGCTCCAGTCGCCGAGACGCCCGCCGAGGTCTGCCCGGAAGCGGTGGAGGATGTCGCCGCCGCCGCCCTGTGCGATTTCGAGGCGACACTGGGCGAAACCGCTCCTCCCGCAGTCGAGCCTCCGCCTCCGCCGGTCACCGCGCCGCCGAGCGAGCCCGTTGCAGCAGTGGTCCTACCCCAGTCCGCTGCGGAAGCTGATGCCGAGGCACTGCGACAACTGACAGCGGAGCGACTGGCGCAGCTCGAAACCCTGGCCGGCGAACTGGCGGACCAGCGGTTGCACCTGGCCGAGCAGTACCAACGCCTGGTCAACGCCCGCGAAGCGTGGCGCGCCGAGCACGAAGCCGCCACCAGCGCCGTGGAGGAAGCCGCTCACCGGCTGCACGCCCGCGAAGGAGCCATCCGCCAGCGCGAACGCGCGCTGGAAACCACCGAGCGGCATCAAGCCCAACTGGAGAACCAGGCTGCCGCCTTGCAGCGCCATCTCGAAGGTTGGCAGTCGCGCATGACCGCGCGGGAAACCAGCTGGTCCGCCGAGCGCGACCGCCTGCTGGCCGACGTGCAAAGTCGCGAGCAATTGGCCGAGCAGCGGCTGACCGCCGTCGGTCAGTTGCACGAACGCTGGCAGCGCCGCCGCCGCAAGGAAGTCCAGTGGGTGCAGACCGAGCGCGCTGCCGCCGCCAAGGCCCGCAAGGAATTCACCACGCTGCGTCAACGCTGGCTCGAACGGCACGGCGAACTGGATCGCGAGCAGCGCTCGCTCGCCGAGCGCGCCCTGGCCATTGAACAGTTCCAGCAGGAGTGCATCGGCAAGGCAGCCCACCCGGCCGCCGCCGCCCGAAGATTGGAACGCCTCCGCCAGCGCTGGGCCAATCTCGCCGCTGCTGCCCAGAAGTCATTGAACCAGGAACGTGAAGCCCTGGAGCAGGAGGGCAAGGAACTGGAGGAGTATCACGGCCGGCTGGCCAAGCAGGCTGATCACATCTCGAGCAAGGAAGCCGAACTGGGCGAGAAGCTCGCCGACTGGGAGAAGGCGCAACTGGCCGCCCACGAAGACATGAATCGCCTGCGCGCCGACATGCACCTCGCCACGGTGTGCCGCGATCGCTACGAAATGCAGGTCAACGATCTGCGCGACGAGGTCGAGCGCCTGGCTCGGTTGCTGCTGGACGAGGTCGAACCTGTGGTCCTGTCGGCCGGCAAGGCCGCCGCGTGATCGAGGTAAACGTTTTCAGTAGTTTGCAAAACGGGTGTAGTACAGGGCACTACGATCCGCACAGCGGACCCTACAAATTTGCGTAGGGTCCACTGTGCGGACCGTTGCAGCCGGTTGCAAAATGTTCTAAACGGTCAAAGTTCCGACCACATCCTTCACGTTGTCGGCGCCCAACTGGGACAGCGCCGCCGGCAGTCCATCGACGATGCGCACGGACGCCGTCGGGTCGTAGAAATTCACCGTCCCCAGCTGCACCGCGCTGGCCCCGGCGACGAGAAACTCCATCACGTCGTCCAGCGTGGCAATGCCGCCGATGCCGATGACGGGCACTTTCACCTTCCGCGCCGTCTGCCAGACCATGCGTAGCGCCACCGGCTTGATCGCCGGTCCGCTCAGTCCGCCGGTCACGTTGCCAAGAATCGGCTTGCGTCGCTTCCAGTCGACGGCCAGTCCAACCAGTGTGTTCACCAACGACACCGCATCCGCGCCGCCATCGGCCGCCGCCTGGGCGATGACGGTGATGTCCGTCACGTTTGGCGTCAGCTTGGCGACCAAGGGCAGCGGACAGACGTCTCGCACGCGCTGCACCACGCGGCGCGTGACTTCCGGATTCACGGCGAAGTCGACCCCACCCGAGACGTTCGGGCACGACAGGTTTAACTCCAGTCCCGCCAGTCCCGCTTCCCGGCCGATCTGTTCGGCCATGCGCACGAACTCGTCCTCGGTCTTGCCGGCGATATTGGCGATGACCGCCGTCGGCAGCGGCCGCAAGTAGGGCAGGTGATGCGCGACGAAGTGATCGATGCCGTCGTTGTCGAGGCCGATGGCATTGAGCATGCCGGCCGTGGTTTCGACGGTGCGCGGCGGCGGATTGCCGGCGCGCGGTTGCTGCGTCACGGTCTTCGGGATGACCCCGCCCAGCCGCGCGAAGTCCACCACCCCGGCCAGTTCGCGGGCATAGCCGAAGGTGCCCGAAGCGACCAGGATGGGGTTCTTCAGGTGCAGGCGGCCGAGGGTGACGGTGAGGTTCATGACAAGGTGACCAGGTGACAGGGTGACAAGAAAGGTCATTCACCTTTTCACCCTGTCACCTGGTCATCCTCAGAAGTGCGGTTCTTCCAGGTACGTGTAGCCTTCGAGCCCGCTTTCGTAGAAGCGGAGCAGCATGCGGGATTCCTGGAGCGAAATCTTGCCGCCGCGCACGGCCTTCTCCACTTCCTTGCGCATCTTGCCGAGCAGTTCGTCGGCGGAATACTGCACGTAGGCCAGTACCTCGCGAACGGTGTCGCCCTTGATGACGTCGTCGATGTTGACCTCGCCGGCTTCATCGACGCTGACGTGAACCGCGTTGGTATCGCCGAAGAGGTTGTGCAGGTCGCCGAGGATTTCCTGGTACGCGCCGACCAGGAACGCGCCGAGGTAGTAAGGTTCGCCCGTGAAGGTGTGCAGTTCCAGGGTCTTGCGCACGTCGCGCAGGTCGATGAACTGGTCGATCTTGCCGTCCGAATCGCACGTAATGTCGCCGAGCACGCCGCGCCGCACCGGCTGTTCCTTCAGGCGATGGATTGGCATGATCGGGAACAGCTGCTTGATGGCCCAGCTGTCAGGCATCGACTGGAAAATCGAGAAGTTGCAGAAGTAAGTATCCGAGAGCATGACCTCCAGGCCCTGCAATTCCTCGGGCACATAGTCCAGGTCGCGGACCATGTTGAGCAGCCGGGCGCAAACGCCCCAGAAGAGCCGTTCGGCCAGCGCCCGCGTCTCCAGGTTGATGGAGCCGACGTTGAACATGGTCAGCAATTCGTCCACGGCTTGTAGCGCGTCGTGGTAGCTCTCGACCATGTTCTTTTTTGACAGGTCGCGGAAGATCGCGAGCATGTCGGAGATTTGCTGCGGCGCGTCGGCCGGCACCTCCGGCGGCACCGTGTAGTGGTCGAAGTTGGAGACGCCGAGCACGTCGAAAACCAGAACGCTGTGATAGGCGACGACCGCGCGGCCGGATTCCGTGATGATCGTCGGGTGCGGCACGCCGGCTTCCTCGCAGACGCTCTTGACGCGAAAGACCACGTCGTTGGCGTATTCCTGCAAGGTGTAGTTCACCGACGATTCAAAGTCGGTCTGGCTGCCATCGTAGTCGATGCCCAGGCCGCCGCCCACGTCGAGGTAGCGCACGCCCGCGCCCAGCCGGGCCAGCTCCACGTACACCCGCGCCGCTTCCGTCAAAGCGTTCTTAATGCTGCGAATACTGGTGATCTGGCTGCCCAGGTGGAAGTGCAGCAGTTGGAGAGCATCGGGCATGCCGCGCTGCTTCAGGTACTCGTAGGCTTCCAGCACCTCGGTCACGGTCAGGCCGAACTTGGAGCGGTAGCCGGCGCTGGAGCGCCAGCGGCCCGCGCCGCGCGCCGCCAGCTTGACGCGCACGCCGCACACCGGCCGCACACCGAGTTCCTCAGCGTAGCGGACCAGCAGTTCGAGTTCGGTGAACTTCTCGATGACCGGAATCACGTGCTTGCCGATCTTGCGGGCCAGCACGGACATCTTGATGAACTCATCGTCCTTGAAGCCGTTGCAGATGATCGGCGTCTGCTCGCCGTTGGTGACGGCGAGGACGGCCAGCAGTTCGGGCTTGGAGCCGGCTTCCAGGCCGAAGCCGAGCTTCGTGCCGAAATCGAGAATTTCCTCGACCACATGCCGCTGCTGGTTGACCTTGATCGGGTACACGCAGCGGTAGGCGCCCTGGTAGGAGTATTCCTCAATAGCTTGCTTAAACGCCTGGTGCAATTCGCCCACGCGATGGCGCAGAATGTCGGTGAAGCGGATCAGGATCGGCAGCTGGATGCCGCGCGTTTGCAGCTCATCGACCAGGTTCTTCAGGTCGATGCCCTGGTCCGCCTTCTTGTAAGGGTGGACGGTGACGTGGCCCTGATCGTTGATGCCGAAGTAGTCCTTGCCCCAATGGCCAATGCGATAAGTCTCGAGCGAGTCGCTGACCTTCCATTTCTCGAGCAGTTCCTGTTCGAGGGCTTTCGCCATCAGAGATTACTCCCAGGCCCAGAGTGCGAGTTCCGCGGACAGCCGGCAGCGGAGAGGGTTGGTTGCGCGAGTCGCTGCGGCTCCTTGTACCAACGTTGATTTTGCTGTATCATCGCTAAAATTCAACCGCAAAACAGGCAAGCACCAATCCGGTCGCCGCGAGGCGTCTTCACAATCGCCGCCCCACAACCCACCGGGGCCAATCATGCCGCCAGCCGAAGCCGCCGACCAGGCCAATCAACAACTGGTCGATCTCATGATTGCGGAGGGCGCACTCTGGTCGCCGGCCCTGATCGCCGCTTTTCGGGCGACGCCCCGACACCGCTTTCTCGACCGCGTCTGGCAGTTCCACCCCCGTGCCAACCACTGGAAGGAAACCATCACCCGCGAGCCCGGCCCGACCGAGTTAAAGCTGGTCTACGCCGACCGCGCCCTCATCACGCATTTAGGCTCCGAGAAGCCCGGCGGCAAGGAAACGCCCATCAGTTCATCGAGCCAACCCACGCTCATGGCCCAGATGCTCGAAGACTTGCAGCTGCGAACGGGGCTGAACGTCCTGGAGATCGGCGCGGGCACCGGCTACAACGCGGCACTGATGGCGCATGTCGTCGGGCCGGATCGAGTGATCTCCATCGACGTGGACCGCAACGTGCTCTCGGAAGCCTGGGACCACCTGCGGGCGTTCCCCGAACGGCGCGTGACGCTCCAGCACGGCGACGGCCGGCAGGGATGTCCGGAGGCAGCGCCGTTCGACCGCATCATGGCGACCGCCGCCACGCCGGTCATCGAACCGGCCTGGCTCGCGCAGTTGGCCGAAGGCGGCATGCTCTCCGCGCCGCTGGCGCTGGCGCCCGGCCTGGCCTTCGTGATCTGCGGGACACAATCGGCAGGAGTCTTTCGCGGCCGGCTGAAGCGCGCGGCGTACTTCATGTCGCTGCGGGCCGAGCACGAAACCGGCGACGACGGGTCCGAAGCGGAGAATGCCACGCGGGGGTTGCAAACCATGCCTGCGCCTTGGGCGGAGGTCTTCCACCGCCGCAGGACGCGCGGCAGCTGGCTGCGCTTCGCCCAGTCGCTGGCGCTTTACGGGTTCTTGCGCGGCCTGACCTTGAGCTACCGCGCGCCAACGGAAGACCTCCCGCACTACGGCATCAGCAACGCGGAAGGCCACCGCTGCTGGTTCGGCGCTGAGGAATGGCAGGTCAGTTCCGGCGATGGCCGCAACCTCGGCTGGCAACTCTGGCGCGACTTTCTCGACGCCGGCGCGCCTTGGCCGACCGAGTACGAAATCCGCATTGGCAATCAGCGCGGCTTGCCGCTATGCCATGCAACCAGCTTCATCCGCCACGAGGCCGCTGGCGAACAAATCTGGGAACTGGTCGAACCGCGCGTTCGCGGTAACTGGCTGTAGCTGAAACGGAACGCAACGGCCGGTTGCGGACTCCACTAATGCGCCGCCCGCCAGCACGGCGGTACGAAGACCAGCGTCGCCAGTACCAGCAGTGCGAAACCGACATAAGCGGATGTGAAGATCCAGGGTGGGAAGTCGAAGAAGATGAGATCGTGCAGGCAGCGGCCGATGAAGGTCGCTTCGCTCACGTCTTGACCGGCCCGGATACGCAGTTCGTTTTCCCAGACCGTCAGTGGGCAGTCCACGTTCGCCAGGGCCTCGCCGGCGACGATGAGGATGGCCAGCGTGTGCAGCAGCCGGAACCAGCGGTTGCGCACCCACTGCCAGCGCAGCAGCGCCCCCAGCACGATTGCCAGCAACCCACCGACCACAAAGCCGACGTAGGCGACATGCACCGCCACCACCAGATCGGCCAGCATCGCATCCGACATATCCGGGTTCCCCTGCATCCACCAGTATGAACCCTGGCCGCCGCGTTTATTCCCGTTCCCGCCTGTTTCCGATTTTTCCAGAATCTTTCAATTTCGCGGGTGCGCCCTGCCCTGCCTCCGCGATTGCCTGGTGAGAACACGCATTCCCACGCGGGGCGAACATGAACATACGCACCTGGCTACCCGCCCTACTGGCACTGAGTCTGACGGCTGGCGTTGCCTCGGCGGCCGATGCCCCCAAACTGCCGGCGGCGGTGCAGCGCACGGTGGATTTTAACCGCGACGTGCGTCCGATCCTGGCGCACCGCTGCGCCGAGTGCCACGGGGCCGAGAAGGCCAAGGGGCTGCTGCGGCTCGATTCGCGCGAAGCGGCTCTCAAAGGTGGGCGCGGCGGGCCGGCGTTCGTGGTTGGCAAGAGCGCGGACAGCGAGCTGATTCGCCGGGTCGCGGGGATCGTGGAAGCCCCCGAACACGTGATGCCGCCCAAGGGCGCGCCACTGAAGACCGAGGAAATCGCAATCCTGCGGGCCTGGATCGACCAAGGCGCGAAGTGGACCGCCGCGGCTTTGATCGACCGCGGCCCACCGCCCAGCGTCGCGCCCCGGCAGCCCGTCGTGCCGCCTGGTGAGGGCGCGCCGCTCGACCGCATCCTGGCCGCCTACTTCACGCAGCAGGGCGTCGTGCCGCCAGCCGTCGTGTCGGATGCGGTCTTCGCCCGGCGGGTCTACTTCGACGTCGTCGGCCTGCCGCCGACTCCGCCAGAGTTGGCGGCGTTTCTCGCGGATCGTGCCGCCGACAAGCGCGAACAACTGGTTGCGAAGCTGCTGGCGGACAACCGCCGCTACGCCGACCACTGGATCACCTTCTGGCAGGACCACCTGCGCGACGGCAAGAAAGACCTGGGCACCACCGACGTCTTTTCGCCGATCACCGATTGGCTGGAGCACAGCCTGGTCGAGAACAAGCCGTTCGACCGCTTCGTTCGCGAACTGGTCGATCCAGCCGACAACGCCAAGCTGCCTCCACCACCGTCCGAACGCGACGATGCACCCCGCGCCGCGCCATCTGCCGCCAAGCGAATCAACGATGCCGCTGGCTTCATCGCCGGCTTGCAAGCGGGTCTGGAAGTGCCGCGCGGCGATCAAGCCTGGCAGGTGCAGGCGGTGCAGAATCTGAGCCAGGTGTTCCTCGGCGTACAGCTCAAGTGTGCCACCTGCCACGACAGTTTTCTGGACCGCTGGTCGATGGCCGAAACCTGGGGCATGGCCAACATCTATGCCGACCAGCCGCTCGAAATGATGCGCTGCGAGGTGCCCACCGGCAAGAAGCCCGCACCGCGGTTCCTGTTTCCCGATGTAGGAAACGTCGATGCCGCCGCCCCGGTGAAGGAACGCCGTGCCCAGCTGGCGCAGCTCATGACCTCGTCGAAGAACGGCCGTTTCGCTCGTACCGTGGTCAACCGCCTCTGGGTCAGGCTGCTCGGCCGGGGCCTGGTCGAACCGCTGGACGACATGTCCGCCGCAGCCTGGAACACCGACCTGCTCGACTGGCTGGCCAACGACCTGGTCGCGCAGCAGTACGACCTCAAAAAGACGCTCTATCGCATTCTGACCTCGCGGGCGTACCAGCTGCCGGCCGTCGAAGCGGCGCAGGACGATGCCCCCTACGTCTTTCGCGGGCCGCTGGTGCGCCGGCTGTCGGCCGAGCAATTCGTGGACGCCCTGTCGGCGTTGTCCGACAAACCCGAACGCATCTGGCGAGAGAACGGCAACCGCTTGCTGGACGTGCTCGGCCGCCCCGACCGCCGGACGGTCGTCACGCATCGCGAATGCCGGCCATCGCCGCTGCAAGCCCTGGAACTGCTCAACGGCGCGGAACTGCATGGGCTGCTATCTCAGGTGCGCGGCCCAGTCCTCCAGCACGAAGACAACGCCGCCCTGGTCCGCCAGGTTTTCCAGCATGCCCTGAGCCGCGAACCGACGGAGAAGGAAGCGCGGACCTGCGCCGCGCTGCTCGGTTCGTCGCCCACGGCCGCCAGCCGCAGCGATCTGCTCTGGATCATCGCCATGCTGCCGGAATTTCAGCTGCTCCGCTAAGTTCGTAGTTCCGCCTTCAGGCGGCGAATCGTTCGCCGCCCAAAAGGACAACCACGAACTGACTGCGGCCAGTCGCGCACCGCCTAAAGGCGGAACTACGAACAAAACGAGGAATAGCCATGCACCGCCGGGATTTCCTGAAGAGCGCCGCTCTGTCCGCGCTGGCCGCCGGCCTACCGCAGTACGCCACCGCGAAGCCGCAGACCACGGCCCGCGCCGACCAGATGATCCTGCTCTGGATGGGTGGCGCGATGTCGCAGACCGAGACTTTCGACCCGAAGCGCTACACGCCCTACACGAAGGGCATGGACACGAAAAGCCTGCTCTGCACCTTCCCGACGATCAACACCGCCGTCGACGGCATCCAGTTTTGCCAGGGCGTCGAGAAGATCGCCAGCGTCATCGACCGCGGCGCGGTGCTGCGTTCGTTCGTGGCGCGCGAGTACGGCGCGCAGGCCGAGGACTTGCAGCACATCCCGTTGCAATTCAAATGGCACACCGGCTACACCACGCCCAGCACCGTGGCAGCTCCGTATATGGGCGCGGTCATTTCCCGGCTGCTCGGCCCACTGAACCCGGACATTCCCGCGTTCATCGAGATCGGCCGTTCGGAGCAGACGGCGAACGTCTTCCTGGCGCTGCAAGCGTTCCGCACCTCGGGCTTCCTCGGCAGCGAGTACGGTTCGCTGATGATCCCCGAAGCCAGCCAGGCCGGCGCGGTCATTCGCTCGCGGCTAGAAACCGGCCGCTTCGAGAACCGGCAAAAGCACTTCAAGGAACTGGTTGAAGCGAGCCCGGTCGGCGAACTGAGCGGCAGCGCCCAGAAGGAATCGCTGCTGAACTCGCTGGAAAGCGCCTACCGGCTGATGAAGTCGCCGGCCGCGAAGGCGTTCGATCTGTCGGCCGAAGCGAAGCCGGTCTTCGACACCTACAACACCGGGCCGTTCGGCCGCGGCTGCCTGCTGGCCCGCCGGTTGGTGGATGCGGGGGCGCGGTTCGTCGAGGTCCACGTCGATTTTGAGAATGCCAAGGGCTGGGACACGCACGACGACGGCCATAACGGCCAGGCCAAGATGAAGCAGATCATCGACGGCCCGGTGGCGCAGCTGGTACTTGACCTGGAGAAGAGCGGTCGGCTGGACCGAACTCTCATCGTGCTGGCCACCGAGTTCGGCCGTTCGACCATCGGCCGTGGCGGCAGCAAGGCCAAGACCATCGAAAGCCCGAAGAACTACGGCCTACACGGCCATTTCGGCGCGGCGGCTAGCTGCCTGTTCTTCGGCGGCGGGATCAAACGCGGCACGGTCTACGGCAAGACCAACGACGAATATCCCTGCGAGACGGTCGAGAACCCAGTGCCGATCCACGACCTGCACGCGACCATTTACCAGTTGCTCGGCATTTCGCCGAAGCACAGTTTCGAGGTCGAGAAACGGCCCTTCTACGTCACCAAGGACGGCATCGGCAAACCCATCCAGGCCCTGATCGGCTGAAAAGCGCTGGCGGAATAAACCGGCACAAGCCTGAAGCGCCAGCGAAGGAACAGGCTCCTTCGCTGGCGCTTCAGGCTTGTGTGTACCGAAACTGCCGCGGTTCTTCCGCTGCCTCTAAACGCTGGCTTCGCCGCGCGGGGCAATGGCGGACGCAGCGCCGGCTCTATGCTTCGCACCGAGTGCAGTTGCAAAAGACTTCGCGCTCAATCAGAAACTTGGGTGCCATGCCCACGGCTTTGCGTGGGCATGGGAAGCCTGTTTGTACTCCATGCCCACGGAGGGCGGTGACCGCAACCAAGAGGAGAAAGGAGATGGTGCTGTCCCTAAATTGGAGGTAACCAAACCCACTCCAACGGGAGCAGCACCATGCAGTCCTTTCTAGAACGTTATGGCTCGCGCATCCAC
>JAEUIF010000579.1 GCA_016795185.1 Planctomycetia bacterium
GTGGATGCGCGAGCCATAACGTTCTAGAAAGGACTGCATGGTGCTGCTCCCGTTGGAGTGGGTTTGGTTACCTCCAATTTAGGGACAGCACCATCTCCTTTCTCCTCTTGGTTGCGGTCACCGCCCTCCGTGGGCATGGAGAACTCACAGGCTTCCCATGCCCACGCAAAGCCGTGGGCATGGCACCCAAAAAGACCTACTGATGAGCAACCAGTCCCTTGATTTTGCACTAGGATAACGCGGTCGCCCGCTCGTGCCGGAGACCGCGCTTGAAGATTTTTCACTGCGACCACTGCGGCCAGCTGGTCTTCTTCGAGAATGTCCACTGCCTGAACTGCAACCACACGCTCGCCTATTTGCCCGACCGCAGGGACGTGGGCACCCTGAAACTCGCGGACGATGGGCTGTGGCGCTGCGAGGATCCTCAGCGCCTGGCCGGCACGTACCGGCTGTGCCAGAACTACGTCGCGGCGAACATCTGCAACTGGGCGGTGCCGGCCGACGATCCGAACCCGCTGTGCCGTTCTTGTCGACTGACGCGCATCATTCCCAATCTGAGCGTGCCCGGCCACCACGACGCCTGGTACAAGCTGGAACTAGCCAAGCGGCGCTTGCTCTGCACGCTCCTGACCCTCGGCTTGCCGTTGCACACCAAGGCGGAACATCCGCAAGGGCTGGCCTTCGAGTTCCTGGCGGACCCCGATCCGCCCGACCCGACGCAGCCGCCCGTGCATACAGGGCACGCTCAGGGCGTGATCACCGTGAACGTGGCCGAGGCCGACGACGCGGAACGCGAGCGACGCCGACTGGCCCTGCACGAACCGTACCGCACCCTGCTGGGCCACTTTCGGCACGAAAGCGCGCACTACTACTGGGACCGGCTGATCGCGGGCAGCCGCTGGCTGGAAGACTTTCGCAGTCAGTTCGGCGATGAACGCGAGGACTACGGGGCAGCGCTCCAGCGCCATTACGACCGCGGCCCGCCGGGCGACTGGCCAGCGCGCTTCGTCAGCGCCTACGCCAGTTCGCATGCCTGGGAAGACTGGGCGGAATCGTGGGCGCACTACCTGCACATGGCGGATACGCTGGAGACGGCGGCCGGGTGCGGGCTGTCGTTGCAGCCGCGCCGGCCGAATGAGCCGCGCCTGACGGCCCGGCCCGAACTCGCCGCCGGCCGACCCGGCGACTTCGACAAGATGATCGCCGACTGGTTCGCCCTGACGTACCTGCTGAATAACCTCAATCGCGGGCTCGGTTTGCCGGACGGTTACCCGTTCGTGCTTTCGTCGCCGGCCATCGAGAAGCTGCGCTTCGTGCATCGCGTAGTGCGGCAGTAGCGGGCGACCATCACTGCAACGATTCGTATTCCGGATAGGGTTCGCCCGAATGCGTGCCGGCTTCGTTGGTCCAGAGCAACGGTTTGTCCCAGGTGCCGCTGAAATCGACTGTTTCATCGAGCAGCAGGTCCCGGGGATAGATGCCATTGGCTGGTACGGTGTGCGGGTCCATGCGGCTGGCGGCGACGGCGGCGGCTACCACCAACTCCGAACAGAACCAGCGGTCGCGGTCCAGCGTGGTCTTGCCGAACCACTGAGAGCGCAGCTCGCCGCGCGGCCGGAACGGGCCGAGGTTGACCAGCAGCCGGCCGAAGGCAAAGCCTTTACCTGTCTGCTCGGCGGCAAAAATGTTCAGCTGTTCCGTTTCGGTCGGCGTCAGCGGCTTCTTCAGCCGACGCACCCAAATGCTACCCTTGTAGGCGGGGAAGCGGTCGGGCAACGGCAGCACGTAAACGGTGTAACTGGTATTCGGCGCGGCTTCGAGGGTGGCCAGCTCGCCGGTGGGGATGCGGACGACGATGCCGGTGTGGTACGGCGGCCCGGTGCCGGCCAGCGCGTAACAGATGCGCCAGAGGGGATTGCGGTAAGTGAAGATGACGAGGTCGCCTTCCCGCGGATAATACGGCTGCGTG
>JAEUIF010000585.1 GCA_016795185.1 Planctomycetia bacterium
CCACGGCGGGAAACCGCTATGCCCTGCGGGTGCGGGCCAGGTTCGCCGACGGCTCGACCGAGGATGTCACGGCCCTATGCACCTTCGACTGCCGCGACCGGGACGTCGCCAGCATCGATCGGACCGGGCAGGTTACGGTCACCGGCGTCGGCAGCGCCCGACTGGTCGTGCGCTATCGCGGCCAGCCAGTGGGTGCGCAGCTCCTGGTTCCGGGAGACGCCAAGGGCGAATTTCCGCAGGTCACCGAACTCAACTTCATTGATAAACATGTGCTTGCCAAGCTGCGTCAGCTGAACATTCATCCGTCCGAATTGTGCGACGATGTCGCGTTCCTGCGCCGGGTCGGCCTCGACGTGGCGGGGGAATTGCCCACCCCGGAGGAGATCCGCATGTTTGTGGCGGACACGAGAAACGATAAGCGGGAACGGAAGATCGACGAATTGCTGGCCCGGCGCGGGCACGCCGCGGTCTGGGCCACCAGGTTCTGCGATCTGCTCAAGCCGCAATTCCCGTCCGGCAATGGTTCCGAAGGCAAATATCCGGTCACGCTGGTTTCTCACGTGCGGCGATTCTACGAATGGGTCCGGGTCCGCCTGGAGGAGAATGTCCCCTACGATCAGTTCGTCGAGCGCATCCTGCTGGCCACCACGGCCGAGGGACGCGACCGCGAAGAGCTGAGCCAGGAGTTCCAGCAGTACGCCGAGGAGGACCGAGACCAGGCCACTGACCTGAAGGCCTATGCTCGGCGGCGGACACTCGACACGTACTGGCTACGGCGCGACGCCGCTCGCGTCCCGGGCACCATCCAGTTCAGCCATGCTTTCCTGGGGCTACGCTTGCAATGCGCCCAGTGCCATCGCCATCCCGCCGACGTCTGGCAGCAGGACGACCTGCTGAGTTTCGCCAACTTTTTTATGCGGGTCGGCAAGCTTCCCGATCCGCGCTCAGCCGAGCAGCGCAAACAGGACGAGGCAGACAGCAAGCAGGTCCAGATGCGGGTCGCCAAGTTGCGTGAGCAGGCCAAGGACAAGAAGCTTGCCAGGGAGGAAAGCGACAAGCTGCTGGCCGAGGCAATTGCCCTGGGCCGCGATCAGGAAATGAAGGAGCGGATCAGCAGCTATCACACGATTTACACGGTCGGCATCCCTGCCAAGGCCGAGTTCGCGAAGGTTTCCAGTTCGCTGGGCACGGCGGAATCGAAGCTGTTCCGCCTGCTCGGGACGCGGGAACCGGTGACGGTCGGGCCCACCGAAGACCCACGCAAGCACGTCATGACCTGGTTGCGCCGGCCGGACAATCCGTTCTTTGCGAAGGCGATCGTCAACCGGGTGTGGGCGCACTATTTCGGTCGCGGGATCATCGATCCACCGGACGACCTGTCGCCGCTGAACCCGCCCACCCATCCCGAACTCATGAACGAGTTGTGCGGCGAGTTCATCAAGCACGGCTACGACCTGCGCTGGCTGCACCGCACCATGCTCACCAGCCGGACCTATCAGCAGAGCAGCGTCCCCAGCATCAACAACGAACACGACCAGGCGCATTACGCGCGGTTTCACATCCGCCGCATGTCGGCGGAATTGCTGGTGGATGCGATCAATCACGCGACGGCCAGCCAGGAAACCTATCCGCCGGGCCTGTTCGTGCCGCCCGGCGCCCGGGCGATGGAGGTTCCGGGGCCGACCGCCTCCGGACCAAGTGGGGGCCAGTCGGCTGCCACGCTTTCGTATGCGTTCGCGATCTTCGGCCGTTCACCGCGGCGGACCGAATCGTCGTGCGACTGCGACAGTTCCATTGCGCCGTCTGTGTTGCAATCCCTCTACCTGGCGGCCTACGGCAATGTCCTCACCAAGCTCAAGGACCCGAAGGGGCGTCCGGGACAGCTGGCCGCGCTGGACGACGCGAACCAGCGCATCGACGAGGCGTATTTATGGGCGCTCTCCCGGATGCCCACGGCCGAGGAGCGGCAGCGCTGCCGGAGACATTTGCAACAAGCCGCCACGCCTCAGCAAGGGTTGGAAGACCTGCTCTGGGTACTGCTGAACACTCGTGAATTCGTGTTGATTCGCTGAAACAAAGACTCCCGGAACTGCGTACGCGGTCCGTTGGGGAAAAAGGAGCCAGTGATGATCCTTGGTTGCGATACCTATCGCCGCATGAACCGCCGCGAGTTCCTTCGCGTCGGCGGGACCGGGTTGTTTGGCCTGAACATGCCCACATTGTTCCAGGCCCAAGCGCAAGCCAATGCTGCCAAGGAAAAACCGCGCGCGCAACAATTGCTCATCCTCTGGCAAGGAGGCGGCCCGCCGCACATCGACATGTTCGACATGAAACCCGATGCGCCGGAGGAAATCCGTGGCGCCTGGAAGCCCATCCAGACGGCGCTGCCCGGACTGCTCACCAACGAACTGATGCCCGGCCTGGCCCGCAGCGCCGACAAGTACACCATCCTGCGCTCCGTCAACGCGCAAGGCTACCATGTCGTCCAGAACCACAGCGTTCAGGAAGCGTGGCCGCACTTGACCGGGAATCGCCGCGGCCTGCCCGGCATGACGCCGCCCTATCCGCTGTACGGCAGCGTCATGGGCAAGGTACGGCCTGGTCCGCGTGACCTGCCGGCGAATGTGATCGTCAGCACCAGCAGCGAGCATGATTCCGCGCACGATAGCTACCTGGGGCCCGGTTACCATCCGATGACCCTGAACATCAACGATCCGAGCAACCACCTCAGCCGGATGCTGGCGCCACCCCCGGCTCAGCTGGATGTACCGACGCTGGAGCGCCGCATCGACCTGCTCCGCGACCTGGACACGCAGTTGCGCCACCTGGACCGGGCCGATCCGATCATCGGCGGTCTCGACCGCTTCCAGCAGCAAGCCTTCGATCTGCTGCGCTCGCCGAAGCTGCGGCGCGCCCTCGACCTTCGGCTCGAACCGGACCGGGTTGCGGATCGCTACGGCAAGCATTCCTGGGGGCGGCAGGCCCTGGCTGCCCGCCGCCTTATCGAAGTTGGCGTGCCGTGTGTGTTTCTCAACTTCTACGGCTGGGACTTCCACGGCACCGGCGGCCCGAATGCCGCGTATGACAGTGCGTCCAGATGCTACCGGGAGTACAACACGGCTTGCACCGCCCTGCTGGAAGACCTGGACGAACGTGGCTTGCTCGACCGGACGATTGTCCTGTCCGGCGGGGAGATGGGGCGGACGCCCAAGCCAGAGGCGACGCGCGGCTCGCGCAACCACTGGTACAACGCGCAGCACTTCCTGGTCGCCGGCGGCGGCTTCCAGCGCGGCTGCCTTGTCGGCAGCACAGATAAGATCGGCGGCGAGGTGTCGGATAGGTACTACAAGATTCCAAGCCTGGCCCGGACGATCTACCACCTGCTCGGCATCGACCCCGACCAGGAACTGCACACGCCCGATGGTCGGCCGCTCAAGATCGTGCTCGACGATGCGCCCCTCATTCGGGAGGCGCTGGCGTAGAGCATTGCTCCACGGTAATAGTCCCCTGAGTGACTCAACATGAAAAGCGCCTTCGGCCTCCCGCTAGTCGTCAGCATTCTCGGCTGGCTCCTGGCTTCGGCCCAGCCGCCCGCAGAAGTCAAGCGGGGACCGGCCAACCGGTGGTCCAAGTTGCCGACACCGACGGCCAGTCCCTACTCTTACAGCCAGCCGCTCTACATCCCCGCGCGCAAGCAGGTGCTGCACTGGGGGGCGGTGGTCGGCAACGACGCCCCAGCGAACGACGTCCGGGCGCTGGACGCCGTCCGCGGCACCTGGGTCTCCGATTACGCCTCGGCCAGCAAGGACGAACTGGCCAAAGCCCGCAGCGCCGGGCTGGGCGTGACCAGTAGCGGCCGTGGAGGCATGTTAGCCTCCGGTACGCCGGCCCCGGCGCAGACTGTCAACGGGGTCTGCTATGACTCCAAGCGCGACCGATTGATCTACGTCATGAAAGGATTGACGGCGGCCTACGACCCGGCCACCAAGAAATGGCACGATCTCAAGGCGGAAGCAGAGGTGTTCGGCCCCTTTGCCCACTGGCCGGACCTCCCCTACGCCCGCTACGAGCGCGGCCTGCGGCCAGAGAAGGAATACCGCGGTGAGCGCCTACCGGGCAGCCCGCCGGCTTACGGGATCGGCTGCTGCTACGACCCGGTCAACGACGAGATCGTGCTGTTCCCCCACTGGGGCGGGCAGAACACCGATCAGCGCGCGGCGACTGGCCGCGTGTCGGCACACACGGGCACGTGGGTCTATAGCTGCCGGGACAACCTCTGGCGCCGGGTCGGCCACACCTTCGGTACGGCTGAGGTGAAGAGGGGCCGAGGTTATGTAAAGGACTTGATAGCCAGGGTCAGCCAGGCGCTGGACACAGCCTGGGACTTGCGGCAGCGCCCGGACAAGGAGCGTCAGGCCGAGATGGCCAAGGTGCTCCAGAGTGTGGCCTCGGAGGTTCAGCAGGGCGGTGGCCCGTTGCCCGCGGCGGCCCGGGAGTCCTTTGCCCGCGTTCTGCCTTCCGTGCAATCCACGGCGGCGGTCGCGGCGGCCGGGAAACTGAATGAGGTGGCACAGTCGGGCGCGGCGGCCTTACGGCACCTGGAAGCCGTGCTCGATCAGGCGTTGCGTGTCGAACCGCCGCCACGCTGTGCGACGCCCCTGGTGTACGACCCGCGCACCAGGGTGATCGTGATGTTCGGCGGTCACAGCGGCCTGGTGCGGACCGACCTCGAGGCCAGGGAGTGCGACCCAGAAGCGCGCAGCCTGAACGACACCTGGCTATACGACGCGACCACGAAGCAGTGGCGTGAGGTGCCGTGCAAGCACCGCCCCCCCGCGCAGCGCCAGCCACTGCTCGCCTTCGACGACAAGTCCGGGCTGGTACTCCTTGTGACGCGCGCGCTGAATGAGAAAAAGGAGTTGACCGTCACGCTCTGGTCATTCGACCCGACCAAGGGCGAGTGGTCCAAACGCCACGAGGAGGCCTGGACAGGGCAAGTCCGCGAAGGCGCCGGCCTGGCACTGGACGCTGCCTCCCGCATGCTGGTGCTCACTCAGGGACCGGACACCTACGTTTGCCGCCTGGACCTTGAAACGCTGCCGGCGGCGCCGGCCCCTGCGGACAAGCCGCCGCCCGGGATCGTCGCGCCGGTCATTCCTCTCGATGATCCCGCCTGGGTGACCAAGCTCAAGGAACTCCCGGCCAACCAGTGGGTTCACCCCCGGCCGCCGCGCGACGCCGAGGATCGGGGTTGGGGTACGCTCGCCTATGACGATGTGCGCGGCCTGGTTTGCTATTTTGGCGGCGGTCACTCGACATACCAGGTGAATGACGTGGCGATCTATTCCCCCGGCGTCAACCGCTGGGTCCACCCGGTCGGCGAGCACAATGACTGGGTTCCGCCGGTGCATTGGGACGGCATCGCGATGGGCTACCGCGGCGGGCCGCCCGCCGGCCACCAGCGCAACAGTTACGTCGTCATCGACGGCCGCCTCTTCCTGACGAACAGCTTCTACAGCCGCCGCTGGGACGTTGCGTACGCCAAGGACTCCGGCACCCGCGTATCATGGTTCTACGACCTGGACCGCGACGCCTGGCGGCAGCGGCCGATTGGCAAGGTGGAACTCGGCCCCGGCGTACCGGGCAGCTACGGCCGGGCCCACCTGGCAGACCCGTCTGGCAAGGTGCTGGGCTTCGCCGGCCACCTCGAGCCTTACGATGGCCGGTTCTTCAAGGATGAGGCTTATTTCAGCAGCCACGACATCCACACCAACCAGCTGACGGTTCGGAAGATTGCGGCGCCCACGCCGAACTGGGTCGGCGAGTGCAGGCCATTCTGCTACCTGGCGGACCGGAATCAGGTCTTCTATTACGAGTATCGGGAGGGCGGCGGGCACGCGACCTGGGTGTACGACATCAAGGAGAACCGCTTCACCGACCTCAAACCGAAGCGGCAGCCGCCGGCCGATCCCAGAACCGTCGAGTACCTGCCGGACCAGGGCGCCGTGTTCGCGGTGATTGGCAAGGGCGAGCAATGGGTCTATTCCTTCAAACACAACACCTGGGCGCCCCTGGCATTGGCCAGCGATTCGCCGGTCGGCTTCGCCAGCCCGTACGCCCAGGTGGTGTACGCGGGGAAGCATGGCGTGCTGGTCAACGCCGGTTCGCACAGCCGCGGCGTGGCCGTTATGCGGCCGGATGTCAGCGCCAGCAAGTGGGATTGAAAGAGGCACTTCGGCACCCGGTCGTTGCGGATGACCAACTGCGGCAGTCGACGAGGATTTTCATCCATCCCCGTTATCTTCTCGTATTCCTCCTACTGGCCCAGGCAAATACCGTCCGCTGTGAATGTCATTGATTCACCCCGTTGCATCCCTGAACGCAATCAAACAGCGTGATGGTTCCGTCCCCGCGGGCAACCACGAGGGACCTGCTGTCAGGGGCAAACTGGCAGGTTAGGCCGAGCGTGCAATCGCACCTTTGGCCCCAGGCGTGCTTGGGGCTCGGCATGGGCAACCGCAAGGGAATGGCGTATGCTGGCTGGATCAGTTCCTGACGAACCGCAGCTACAGCCAGATGCATCAGCACCATAGCGACCGCCCGCCGGTTCATGGCTGTTCGCAAACGCGGTCCTATATCTCCTGCCACGACTCTCACCTGCCATCCTGCGGACTTGCCGGTTCCAGGATCTCGCGGACTTTCTGCGTCAACGTCGCGGTGGTGAAGGGCTTTGGCAGGAAGGCCACCCGCTCCTCCAGGCCATCCTGCCGGCTCACCATTTCGTCCGAATAGCCTGATATCAGGAGCACCTCCAGGCCGGGATGGCTGGCCAGCAGCTGCCGGACCAGTTGGAGACCGCTCAGCCTGGGCATCACCGGGTCCGTGATGAGCAGCTGGATGGTGCCCCGGTGCTCCCGAAACAGGGCCAGAGCTTGCTCGCTGTCCGTGGCCTCCAGAACCGCGTAGCCTGGGGTTTCCAGGACTCCGCGGGTCAGCTGGCGCACCGCCTGGTCGTCTTCCACGACCAGGATTGTCCCTTGCCCTGTCCGAATCCTGGTGCCGTGGTGCGACCGAGGGAGCGGCAACACTTCCTGGGTCTGCGGCAAGCAGACGCGCACGGTGGTGCCGGCTCCCACCTGGCTGTCCACGTCGATGAAGCCCCCGCTCTGGGTAACAATTCCCTGAACGGTGGCCAGGCCCGTTCCCTTCCCCACCTCCTTCGTCGTATAGAATGGCTCGAAAATGTGGGGCAGGCTTTCCGGCGAGATACCCACGCCGGTATCGGTGGCTTGCAGCACGCTGTACGAGCCGGGACGAGCACCCGGCGGCCCTTGCGTCAGGTTCTCGTCCACCTGAAGTGGCCGGGTAGCAATCGTGAGCTTGCCTCCTCCTGGCATGGCGTCCCGGGCGTTGGACACCAGGTTCAAAAGCACCTGCTCAACCTGGCCGGGGTCGGCCCTGACGCAACCGAGCGTAGGGGCCAGAACGGCGTCGAAGAGGATGTCTTCGCCGATCAAACGGCCCAGCATCTTCATCATGTTCTCGATCAGGTGATTGAGGTTCACGACTCGGGGCTGGAGCAGTTGCTTGCGAGTGAAGGCCAGAAGCTGACGCGTCAAGTCGGCGGCTCGTTCTCCTGCCAAACGCACTTCCTGAAGCCGCTCGCGCTGCGGGGCCGCTAGCCGCCCTGTCACCCAATGATGCCAGGGCGAGGACGTGAATTTAGCAGGCTGTAGACCGGCGGTCTGCTGCTGCGGCAGGAACTGCTGGGGAGGCAGCGATTGAGTGGTGATCGGCTTCGACAGCCAATGCCTGGAAGCGCCCCTGGCAGATAGGGCCGGCGGTGCTGGAGACGGTCGGGTCGATGATGCCGGTCAGGCGACTGTGCTGGGCCCCGATGGCATTGCGGAGTACGCGTATTACACGCGCGGCGTGCTGGCGGAGTTGACCGCGCCGGCGACCGCTTGATATTCGACCGTCACCTGGCCGTAGCCGTTGAAGGTCCGCCGCGCCTGGTTGACGACGGCACCCTCCACCCTGTCCGCCAACTCCTCCACTCCTCCACTGGCGGACAGGTGTTTTTCTTGGAGTTTTCGAGCCTGTCCGCCACAATGGCCGAAGCGGCCGAACTGCCCTTGCCCCAACACACCCGCGTGTGGCAGGATGGCGCGGAGCCTCCGCAATTCAGTGCGGAATCGAGCTGCGTCCTCTATATTCTTCCCAGTTGACTTCAAACGCACCGGGCGGAGGATGACCTCCGCCCGGTGCGTTTTTGTTGGGCGCCCTGCTTGGCGGCGCCCGCCAGTGAAGCACCTGGCATCCGTGTCACCGCTCCAGCAGGGCGTCGCCGGCGGTCACAATCTGGTCAACTGTGGGCGGCTTTTCGTTTGGTCTGTGCACACCATCCTGGCCTTCCGAACCCGATGGCGAGTAGAACTTGGTGGTGCTGCTCAGGAAGAGCGGCGGTTAGTAAGTTTCTTGACAAGCGTGGCTTCGTTCAACCGGCAGCGACCTATGCCGCTTTCTTGCCCTTCCGCTGGGCCGGCTGATGCTTCCAGCGGCGGTGCAGCCAGAAGTATTGCTCAGGCGCGGTGCGGATGATGCGTTCCAGGGCTGACGTGAAGCGCTCAGTCATGCGCCGCACAGCGTCGGGCTGGCCCTGGTATTCCTCCGGATAGATCACGTCCTCGACCACGATCTGGTAGCGCATCGGTTCGCCGACCTTGCGCACGCCGATGACGATCATGGGCACCTGGTACTCCAGCGACAGCAGCGCGACTGCTTTGTGCGTGGACGCGGGTCGGCCGAAGAAATCGACGAACAGGCCGCGCTGGCCCGCGTCCTGGTCCGCCAACGTGGCGATGGCTCCACCATTCTTCAGGATG
Source organism: Planctomycetia bacterium (assembly GCA_016795185.1). Taxonomy (GTDB): domain Bacteria; phylum Planctomycetota; class Planctomycetia; order Gemmatales; family Gemmataceae; genus JAGVLI01. Next base: position 8,886 of record JAEUIF010000585.1, read on the forward strand.
GCCTGCATCTGGTCGAAGTCGCCCTTCTTGGCCAGCAGCTTTTGCCCGGTGTGCTCGCGGAAGCGGCGCAGGAAGTCGTCGAGATAAGGATTGTCCAGCGGCCGGGCGATGGCATGCGTGTGGAAGCCGAGCAAGCCGAGCGTGTAGCCGCCCAGTTCCCAGTTGCCGAAATGGCCGGTCAGGAACATCAGGGGCCGATTGGACACCAGGCCATTGAGGATGTCCCAACCGCCGACCAGCTCGACGTATTGCCGCCAGTTGGAGGTATGCAGCCGGCGCGGTAGATGGACAATTTCCATCAGCAGCCGGCAGAAGTGGCGATAGACGGCACGCACCCGGCGGTCGATGGCTGCGGAATCGGTGACGTCCGGGAAGGCGTAGCGCAGGTTCTCGGCCGCCGCCAGCCGGTGGCGTTTGTCGAGGCGGTAGGCCAGCCAGGCCAGGGCGTCGGCCACGACCAGCGATTGCCTGGGCGACAGCGACTGAATGATGCAGACGCCGAGACGCACGACAAGGTAGACGAAGTAATCGGCGATGCGATTGCGTGGTTTAGGCATCCTTGCCTCCTTGGATTGCTGTCCAGCCAGGGCTTGCTTTCCGGGTGCCGGCCAGGTCCGCCACTCTCCCGGGTGGCGAAGTGGCGGACCTGGCGGTTTCTGGTTTTGGGTCCGCCACTCTCCCGGGTGGCGAAGTGGCGGACCTGGCGGCGCTGCTATCCAGCCGTCGACTTACGTTCGGTGTCCACAGGCATCGCGGAGCGGTCGGGAATCTCGACTGGTTCGTCCGGCGGCAGGGCGTTCTTCCACACGGTGTAGCGTAACAGCAGCCAGAAGCTCCAGAGGATCGCGAAGCCGAGGCCCACGCCGAGCAGGATGCCGACCATCATCACGATGATAAAGGTGATCCCAGGCAGCATGGTGATTCTTCCTCACGCGCCGGCAATCTCGACGGTGCGCCCCGTCTTGGCCGCCTGGTAGATGCCCAGGATGATCTGCACCGCCTTGCGGCCTTCCTGGCCGTCCACCAGCGGTTCGCCGCCGGTCTCGATGGCTTTGATGAAGTCAGCCAGCTGGCGGCGATGATATTCGTGCGAGATCGACGCCGGGTTACTGGCCCCGCCGGAAGCGCCGACCTTCTGGGCGAAGCGTTCCCGGACTTCCTGATCCTTCGCGACTTCGGGGTCGAAGTCCCAGCGGAGCACGTCTTCCTGCTCGATTACGGCGCTGCCCCGGTTGCCATGCACGGCGATGGTCTTCGGATAGCCCGGATGCACGCTGGTCGTGGCCTGGATGACGCCCAGCGCCCCGTTGCCGAAACGCAGGCAGGCGACTGCCGTGTCCTCGACCTCGATGCGTTCGTGGGCCAGCATCGCGGTGAAGCCGGCGATGTGCGTCGGCATGCCCATCATCCATTGCAGCAGATCGACGTTGTGGATCGCCTGATTCATCAGCGCGCCGCCGCCGTCGAGCGCCTGCGTGCCCTTCCAGCCGCCCTCGTCGTAGTACGCCTGCGAGCGCCACCATTTGCAGGTCGTTTCGCCCAGCGTCAGCCGGCCGAAACGCCCGGCGGTGATGGCTTCCTTCAGGACCACGCTGGCATCGGCGAAGCGCGACGGAAAAATGGTGCAGAGCTTGACCCGGTGCTTGTCGCAGGCGTCGATGATGCGGTCGCAGCGTTCGAGTGAGATTTCCAGCGGCTTCTCGACGACCACGTGCTTGCCGGCGGCGGCGGCCAGCGCGGCCGGTTCCAGGTGCGCGCCGCTGGGCGTGCAGATCGTGACCAGGTCCACGCCGGGCTGCTTCAGGGCCTGCGCCAGGTCGGTGTAGACCTCGCACTTCAGCCCCAGTTCGGCGCAGAGTTTCTCGGCGTTGGCCCGGTTGCGCGTGATCAGCGCGACCACCCGGACGCCCGGAATCTCGCCCAGGGCGCGGGCGTGGTACTTGGCGATCATGCCGACACCGACGATGGCAACACCGAGCATGGAGAGTGGTCCTTTGGTAGAGTGCTAAACCGCCAGTGGTCAGCGAGTGTCCAGTGAAACGTCAGCGACAGGAATTCGGGTGCCATGCCCACGGCTCTGCGTGGGCATGGGCAGACCAAACCCCAGACAGTGACCTTGATTCTGCCGCCAGAACCCCATGCCCACGGAGGGCGGTGACCGCAACTAAAGAGGAGAAAGGAGATGGTGCTGTCCCTAAATTGGAGGTAACACAACCCACTCCAACGGGAGCAGCACCATGCAGTCCTTTCTAGAACGTTATGGCTCGCGCATCCAC
>JAEUIF010000586.1 GCA_016795185.1 Planctomycetia bacterium
GCTCTGTTTTCCGTTCGGGGGGGGGGGGTGTTGGACAACTAATTTTTTCTAATTTCGGGGGGTGGGCGCCCGCTTAACGCCGGCGGGCGGGTTGTTTTCAACACCCACCGGCCCCCTCGGCTGGTTGGCTGGCATCTGTCGTCAGGGCTGCTTCTCTTCCGGCGGAGCGTCGCGCTTCGGTTCCGGCGGACGGGGGCCGCCCGGCTGGCTGCCGGGCGGGCCGAAGTTCGGGGGCGGCATCAGGGCATTGATGCCTGCCGCGAGAGCGCCTTCGTTGAGCTTGCCCGTCTTGTCCTTGTCGTGTTCCTTGAACAGCGCTTCGGCTGCCGTGACGAACTGGTCGAGCGTTACCTTACCGTCCTTGGCGTCGGCGCGCTTGAGGATCGCGCCGGCCAGCGCGCCGGCGGTGCGGCCGGTGCCGGGGGGCGGTGCGCCGCCACCGGGCGGCGCGCCGAAGCCGGGCGGGCGCGGGATGATGCGGTTCAGCCCCTCGGCCAGTTGCTTCTCGTCGAGCTTGCCCGTCTTGTCCTTGTCGGCGTCCGCGAAGAACTTCTTCGCGCCAGCCGTCAGTTCCTCCCTGGATACGTTCGCGTCCTTATCGGCGTCGAGGGCCTCGAGCAACGGCTTGGCCACCAGGTTGCCGATGCCAAAGCGTCCGGGGCCGCCGGGGCCGCCGCCGGGCATGCCGAACGCGGCCGGCGTGTAGCCCTTGCTCCTTCCCGCGAGCTGCGCTTCCACCGAATCGGTGCGCTTTTGCAGGAAGGTCCGCAGGTCCATCGTGCGGCCGAACATGCCGCCGCCGAGCGGGCCGAAGCCGCCGGCTGTTTCCTTGCGAGCTTCCACGGCTTTCTTTTCCTTGGGCAGCAACTCCTTGGTGACCTTCTCGATCGTGTCCAGGTCTTTCAGCAGCTTGTCCTTGGTGAAGCAGGCCGCGGCCAAATCCTTGAGCAGCTGCTGATACTTCTCCTGCGGCTCCTTGAGGGCCAGCACGCGGTCGATCAGCTTGTGCTGCCCCATGTGCGGGTGCGCCAGGCTCAGGTCGGCTTGCTGGTCGGCCGAGCCGCCCATCGGGAAGGCGGCCAGCGACAGGTCGAGGTCCCAGGGGATGAACACGAACTTGTTGTTCGTCGGATTCAGGTAGATGTAGTAGTTGTGCCCGAGGCCGATGAAGCTGTCGAGGTTGGACAGGAAAGCGTTGACCGCCAGAAAGCGCAGGAACTGGTCGATGTCGAGGTAGGAGCTGATTTCCTTGGCGAACTGCTCATCGCCGCCCTTGTTGATGAGCCGGGCGAAATCGATGACGCGCTTGGCCTCGTCCGCGGTCGGCTCGTCCTTGGGCAGATAGCGGTCCTTGTAGCGCTCCCAATCCTCGCCGAGATAGTCGATGCCGCGCAGCCGTTCGGGCTTCATCAGCACACCCTTGCCGCTCTTGAAGTGCTGCTTGAGGAAGGTCTTATCGACCTGCTCGATCATGGTGTACAGGCCGAGGTACTCCTTGTCGTACTTGCCGGGCACGGTGAGCGTGACTTCGGCGAAGGCGGTGCGCGGCGCGGCGATGCCGGCGGCGCGGAACACCGAGTAAGCCAGGGCCTCGCGGGCGCGGGTCGGGTCGAGCGCGCCGGCATTGAGGTTCAGCGTCTTCATGCCGTGGTAGCGCAGCTCTTCCTCGTCATGCTCCAGGCCGATCTTGAAGTTGCGCTTCACGGCGCGGGCCGAGGCCATGTAGCTAGCGTTGCCCTTGTAGCGCAGGCCGACGTTCTTGAGCGTCTCGCCATCGACGATCACGTCGGCGTGCGCCCAGGGGAACTCGGTGCCGAAACCATTGCCCTTGTGGATGTCGGGCTCCTCGGCCGGTTTCTCCGGTGCCTTGTCCGGCCCCTTCGGCGGTGCCTTGTCCGGCGCCTTGCCGGGGCCGCCGAAGAATGGCATCTTGCTGACCACCTGCTGCATCTTCTCGTATTCCTTGGCCGCTACCTCCAGGTGGACCTGGTGGACCTTGTCCAGCCCGAACAGACCCTGGGCCGCCGCCGATTTCTCGGCGTTGGTCTTCTTCGCATCTTTCTTGGAGGAGTCTTGCGCCGTGGCCGAAGTCAGCAGCCAGGTGAGGCCCAACACCGTGCCGGCCAGCGCGGTGAGCGTCGGCCAGGTTCGCTGGTTCATCGAGGTTCCCCGTGAGATGTGCGGCCCCTGGGCGGGCTGTCCATTCGCGGCGCGCCCCAGGCCCTTCACTATTTCTACCCCGAAAGCAGCCGAAGTTCCGGTGCGGTTCGGGGAATGACGGGGCGACGATCCTCGACGACGCGCAAAACCGAACTGATCGCTGACAGCGATCAGCTGACAGCGATCCGTTTTTGACGTTCGGTGAAAACGGAAACATGAACCGCGAACTGAACGCGGGCCGTGCAGAATCTCACTTCCCCGCCCGCGCCAGCTTGAACAACTCGCTGGTCATCTTCATGACGTACAGGTCATCGTGCTTCGGGTCGTACTCGATCCAGGTCAGCGCCGAGACGCCCTTCAAGTCCTTGGGGGGCGCGATCGGCTTGGACCAGTTGGACCCGCCGTCAGTGCTCTCGACGATGCCCGCGCCGGTCAGCACGAATAGGTGCTTGGCGTCCTTGCCGAAGATCGGGCCGTAACGGCCGTCCTTCAGGTCGCTGACCTTCTTCCAGGTTACTCCCTTGTCGGCGGTGCTGATGAGCGCGCCGTCCACCAGCCAGTAGAGCACACCGTCGCGATACTTCGGCAGCGCCTTGCCGGCGATGAAGCCCTCGGCGACCGGCTTGAAGGTCTTGGCGCCGTCCGTGGTGCGCAGGATGCCCGGCTTGGGGTTGTCCTTGTTCTTGGCCTGCGAGACGACCGCCGTCTGGTTGTCGAAGATCCACGCCGGGCCGTAGCCCTTGCCGAGTTCGCCAAAGGTTTTGCCGCCGTCGTGCGAGACGAGCAACAGATCGGCCGCCTCGTGCTTCAGCGCCATCACGAATTTGTTGTCGGGGTCGGTCCAGTCGACGGCGAACCAATCGACGTGCCCGGACTTGCCGTCCATCATCTTCCAGGTCGCGCCCTGGTCCGTGCTGACCGAAATCGGCGCGCCGTAGACCAGCGCCGTCACGATCTTCTTGCTCTGGCCGACCGGGTCCATCATCAAGCAGCCGGGCGTTTCGGTGCGGCCCTTGAGGCCCTTGTCGCTCAGACGCTTAAAGGTCTTGCAGCGGTCGGACGAAGCGTACAAGCCCTTGTCGCTGAGGTTGAGGTACACGGTGCCAGTCGCGGGATCGACCAGCACGCCGCACAGTCCGCCGTAGCCGGGCTTCTCGGTCTTGAGTAGTTCCGCCGTGACAACTTCCCAGTCGCCGTCGGCGGCGAACGCGGAGGAGAGCAGGCTGCCGCACAGCACGGCGGCGACGAGACGGATGAGCGTTGGCTGGAGAGCGAACATGGCAGGCTCCTTGGGTGAAGAAACAGGTAAAGTAGCCCGCCGCTCCGCGGCGGGCTACTTTCAAAAGGAAGGACGTTACTTTTTGCCGATGCAGTACAGGTGCTTGCCGCCCTTGATGAACAGCTTGCCGTGCGCGGCGGCCGGCGACGCCTGGCTGGGGTCGCCCAGGTCGTTGACCGCCAGCACCTTGAATTCCGGCCCGGCCTGCACGACGGCACTCTTGCCGCCGCTGGCGAAGTAGATCCTGCCGTCGGCCGTGATGATCGGGCTGGCGTGGTTGGCGAGCCCAGCCGGCAGGCGCTCCTGGTACACCTGCTCGCCCGTGCCGACCTTCAGGCAGCGCAGCAGCCCAGGCGCGTAGGGCCGATAGAGGTAGTCGCCCAGCACCACGGGCGATGAATAAAAACCTTCGGGTATTTTCGGCGTTTGCCATTTGACGTGCGTCTTGGCCACATCGCCGGCACCCGTGGGATCGACCGCGAGACCGGGTCCGCCGCGCGCGCTGTCGCAGTAGATCAGGCCAGCGCCTTGCACGGGCGTCGTCACGTCGCCGGGGTTGGCGCAGGTCCAGAGCACCTTGCCGTCGGCGGGGTCCAGACCCTGGATGGCGTTGGAGGCCGCCACGATCAATTGCGTCTTGCCATTGGCGGTATGCACCAGCGGCGTGCTGTGGCTGAAGTTCGCCGTGGGTCGCTTCTGCTCCCACTTCACCTCGCCCGACTTCTTGTCGTAAGCGATCAGCCGCGACAGCGCCGGCTTGGTGCCATCGGCCAGGACGTAGACGAGGTCGCCATGCACCACCGGACTGGTGCCGATGGCCACGTCCCAGGCATACGGCGCGACTTCCTTGCGCCAGACGAGCTTGCCCTCGAAGTCCAGCGCTGCCAGCACGGACGAGCCGAACAGCACGTAGATGCGTTCGCCGTCGGTGGTGGGAGTCGGCGCGGAGTAACCGCCGCGCAGGTCGGTGAGCAGCCAGGGGCCGGGCGGCACCGTGGTTTCCCAGAATTTCTTGCCGTCGCCCACCGCGTAGCAGGCGACGACGTGCTCCGGCTGGTCCTTGGGCGTCTTGTCCGCCGGCCAGTAGACCATGCTGACGAAGACGCGATCCTGGTAGACAATCGGGCTGGCCTGGTTGTGGTCGAGCTTGCCCTTGGCTTCGACGCCGGGCAGCACCACTTTCCAGAGCACGTTCTCCTGGTCCTTGCCGCCCCAGGTGACGGGCAAATCCTTTTCGTCGGCAAACCCCTGGCCGGTCGGGCCGCGCCAGCCGGGCCAGTCGCCGGCCTGGAGCGTCGGCAGCAGCAGGAAGCAGGAGAGCAGCGCAAGGCGGACGGGAACTTTCCGCATGAGACCCACCCCCGGTAGCGGAAGAGCGTGTGGCAGGACTTTACTTCCTTTCACTTCCTTAGATGCTCGGAAGGTGATTCTTTCTCCCAATTCTCGAAAAGTTCGCGCCGGCGAAAAAATGTAGCGGTGCGGGTGTGGGAGCTGTCGTTCATTGTACGTTGGACTTTCCAGCCCGACCGAATTATCGGTGGCTCGCCACGCCGGTCTCCGCTGTAACTTTGAATCCGGCGCTGCGGTCGGGCTGGAAAGCCCGACGTACAAGAGCCTGCTACGAACCCTGAACCGTTTGCCGTCGATAGCGACGAATGAAATCCCCGTCGAGCTGCACGGTCAAATAACGCAGCGCGGCCAGGGCGTGGTTGTGCGCATCCACAGGCGTTTCCGCGTCCGCTTGGTCTCCCTCGTGGCCGGGATAGCGATAGCGCGTCGCTTCCTCCAGCAACCGCGGGCAGCCGGCGCGCAGCACTTTCAGCTTGCCGGCTTCCAGCCGCGCCCGCACGGCGGCGATGCCCGCACGCAGGTCGTTGCCGCCGCGGCGCACCGTGAACCCCAGTTGCCGCAGCGCCGCGATTTCCTGCGCCCCGGCGGGATCGGCGTACCAGGTCACGCGCGCCGGCAGCGCGCGGGCGTGTTCCAGGATGGTCTGTCCCGCTCCGTAGCGTTCGCCGGCGATCCACAGCACGCCGTCGCCAGCGACGAAGCCCCAGACCGCCGCGAACGGATTGCGATAACCAAAGTCGATGCCGCCGACCTTCGCCGATTCTGGAGGCACGGAGTCCACGGCGCAGCGCTGAGCGAAGTCTGGATAGACCAGTCCTGCGAGCGCTTCAAACGAGCACTCGAACTCCTGACGGACCCAGCTATCGCCCAGCGACTGGCGTTCGGCCTCGATGAACGCCGGACTGATGCGCGGGCAGTCGCGCCAGGTGGCTTGCACCCGCTGCCAGTCCGCGCTGGCATCGTGCCAGGCGCGCCAGAAGAAGCCGCGCTGGCCGAACGGTGTACTGAGACAGAAGAGCCGTCCGCCGGAGACCGCCAGCATGGGCCGTAACGAGCGGTACAGGTCGTCCGGCACGCGGGCGGCCTCGTCGAGCACCAGCAGGGACACCCGCGAGTACGAACGTACCGTAGCCTCGCGCGCCGGCAGGCTGACAACCCGCGAGCCGTGGGCCAGTTCGAGTCGAGTTTGCGACAGGGTCTTGACGCCAGCCAGCTGGCCGAGCGACCGGCAACCGGCCAGCACCTTCCGAAACAGTTCCGTGGACTGGCGCAGCGACGGCGAGACCAGCAGCGTCAGGCTGCCGGGCTGAAAGACGGCGGTATGCACGGCCAGCGCGGCGGCCACGCTGCTCTTGCCGCTCTGCCGGGAACCGTTGAGCAAGATGTGCCGGCGGGGAGCCAACAGCAGCTGGCGTTGCCAGGGATCGGGCGTCAGGCCCTGGGCGAGCATGATCCGGGCGGGGTCGAGGGCGCAGGCGAGCCAGGAAGGCAGGTTCATGAATCGAGCGTATGAAACCCGGGTGCGATCGATCAAGCCCTTCTGGCGGAATTATTCATCTGTCCGGCGATCGGCGGGCACCAATTCGTGCGTGTGAGGGGTGCCATGCTTGGGCGGCGACTGCCGATGATCGGGTACTGCCGGTGCCACCGCCCAAGCATGTAACCGTCAGCGACTCCATGCTTGGGCGGTGGCACCGACGCCACGCTGTTCACCGGCGGGAGCCGCCCAAGCATGGCACCCAGACAATCGGGAAATTGCGAATTGGTCGTTCCTTGCCGCTTCGCGGCTTCGCACGCCGCCGCATGCCGATTTTGTTGGCCGCGCGACCTATCGTTGGGCTACAACAAAAGTCCGTGTCTTGGAAGGAGCGGATTTCCCAGGAGCATGCCATGATTACCACGCCATCGGGCCTGAAGTACGAAGACCTGCAAGCCGGGACGGGCGACGCCGCCAAGGCGGGCAACAGCGTCGATGTGCATTACACCGGCTGGCTGACCAACGGCAACAAGTTCGACAGCAGCCTGGACCGCGGCCAGCCGTTCAGCTTCAAGCTCGGCGCAGGCATGGTCATCAAGGGCTGGGATGAAGGCGTGGCCGGCATGCAGGTCGGCGGCAAGCGCAAGCTGACCATTCCGCCAGCGCTGGGCTATGGCGCGCGCGGCGCGGGCGGCGTCATTCCGCCGAACGCCGAACTGATCTTTGAAGTCGAGCTGCTCAAGATCAAGAAGTGACGGCAGCGCGGGCGGATGCAACCGGCTTGTGAGTGTCGGGTGCCATGCCCACGGCTCTGCGTGGGCATGGGAAGCCTGCGACGTTCCCATGCCCACGGAGGGCGGTGACCGCAACTAAAGAGGAGAAAGGAGATGGTGCTGTCCCTAAATTGGAGGTAACACAACCCACTCCAACGGGAGCAGCACCATGCAGTCCTTTCTAGAACGTTATGGCTCGCGCATCCAC
>JAEUIF010000670.1 GCA_016795185.1 Planctomycetia bacterium
AATGCCCTTCTTCGACACGCCGAACGCCTTGCCCTCGAAGCCCTTGATGGGCGGCGGCTTCGGCTTGCCCGGTTCGGGCCGCACGCCGGTGAAGAGCGTCACATCGCCGCCGCCGAAGTCCGCCTTCACGGCGTCGTCGAACGAGGCATAGAACGTGACGGCCTTCTTCAGCGCGTCCTCGTCGGCTTCGGCGGCGGTGCCGAAGCCAGCCAGGATGACGACGAAAGCGGCCAGGGACAATAGCGAACGGCTGGGGTGCGACAGCATGGGTGCGAACTCCTCCGGGGAGCAAGGGGTGGGAGAGATCAGGAAAGCCAGATACGGCCGGTGCCGCGGAGGTCGTCAATGTACATCAAGTATTCGAGCAGCCGTTCCACGACCTCGGCGGCGTACGCGCTGCTTTCGAGAATGCGGTCCTTGTTGGCCAGGGTGAACACGGGCAGGCTTTGCGCCGTGTTGCACTCCCGAATCGTTGCCGCCAGGGAGTCCGGCCCGTCGTCATTGCGATTGGCCGTAATCAACAGCACTTGTTGCGACTGGCACACCTGCCAGACGAGCCGGTCCGGAGCCGCGATCGACAAGCCCAGCGACTCGATCGATTGAACCGTGATGCCCAGTTGCCGCCAAATTTCTTGCCATTGCGGGCCGTCCAGGTGGCCCAACAGGACATCGAAATGTCCTTCGACGTCATGATCCGGAGCCATTCCGAGCATGGCCGTGCTCCAGTGACTTGGCCTGTCGAATCTCCTCCTGCAAGGCAAGCAGTTTCGCGCGTCCTTTGACGCGAATGGCTTCCACCTCGGGCGAGTTCTTGGCGTTCGCCGAACGTTCCAGGATGCGCTCGTAAGCCGCCGTTACTTCCTCCTGGTGCTCCTCGATGTACCGGGTGGCAGCCAGCACCTGGTCGGAGGAAATTCGCAGGAAGCTGGCTATGCGGGTATGGTGCCAGCCCATCTTCAGAAAGTCCATGATCGTGTAGACCGTGATCCGCGTGCCTTCGATCTCCGGGCCGCGTCCGCGATTGATGATGGCTGCGGGTTGCATGGTCCACCTCCTGCTGTTGATCGTAGCCGCTCGCGGCCAGGTCCGCCAGTAAGTGCGGCAGAGGAAAGAAAAGCCCCGCCGAGCCGTGCCTGCCAGGGTACCGACTCGACGGGGTGGGGTGGGACTGCTTGCAGGTTCTTCACTTGGGAACGTCCGGCGCCGCCTGCTTCCAGCGGAAGGCACTGAGGCCGTTCAGTTCCCGCACGTAAAGCTCCTCGCCGCTGATTGCCAGGTGCGCCCAGGTTTCCTCATTGCTGACCCGACGGGAGCCGAGCAATTCAAACTTCTCGGGATTCGCTTTCAGCAAGTACAGAGTCCCACGCTGGTCCAGGGCGAGCAACCGCTCGCCTTGCACCGCCAGGCTCCAGTACTTGCCGAACACGCGGTCGGAAACCCACTTCTCCTGGCCCTTGGCCAGGTCGAGACACGCCAGTCGCTGGTTTTCGAGCAGCAGGTAGGCATGCCCCTGGATGATCACTGGCGACGACATGTAGCCCTTGAGCTTGTGGGTCCAGGCGGTCGCGATCGTCCACTGTTGCTGCTCTTCTTTCACCTGAAAGAAGAAGGAGCGATTCTGGTAGGTGCTGGTAAAGATGCCCTCCTCGAAGATGGTCGGCGTCAGGATGTTCATCCCCCGATACGCGGGCACCTTCTCGGACCAGAGCACCTTGCCGTTTTCGGGGTCCAGTCCCGCCAGCGTCGTGCGCGTCTGCACCACCAACTGCGTGCGGCCGCGCAGTTTTGTCAGGACTGGCGACGAGAAGGCGCTGCCCATCATGCCGCCTTCGTCCTGCAAGGCGCGCCAAACCGTTTCGCCCGTCTGCTTGTTCAACCGCAGAACGGAGGCACCGGCCTGCACGTACAGAGCCTCGCCGTCGAGCAGCGGCGAACTCACGAACCCGAACGCGGGCACCGGCGTCTTGTAGCGCTCGACGAAGTCCACCTTCCAGCGCTCGGCGCCCGTTCGGGCGTCCAGACAGACCAGGACGTCGCGCATGCCCGCGACGTACAGCCGCTCGCCGTCGTAAGCGGGGGTGGCACGTATCCAGTCGCCGTTGGACTTGGCGAAGAACGGCACACTCAGCGCGCCTTGCCATTCGGCCTTCCACAGTTCCTTGCCGGTCTTGCGGTCCAGGGCCCGCACGACCTCGGCGCTGCGGTCGCGCGTCTCGGTGACAAACACCCGATCCGCCGCGACGACCGGGCCGGAATAGCTCGGCCCCAGTTCGACGCGCCACAACTGCCGGAGCGTTGTTTCCTCCAGGTTGTCCGGCCAGGCAGGCCCGCCGACCTGGCCGTCGCGCGTCGGGCCGCGCCACTGCGGCCAGAGGGTCTTGAGTTCCTGGGCAAAGCCAGGAGCCGCCAGCAACCACCAACACCAGGCAGCCAGCCAGTGACGAATCCGCATGCGCGTCCTCGTTCGGTAAGGGGAATCCATGAAACGGATCACGGATACTATACCCTGACCGGAACGCCCGCGATTCGTCTGCGCCGCACACCATGTTCACTTCACTACCGAGAAGCTCCGTTCGACCTTGGTGAGGTTACCTTCCTTGTCCTTGACCGAGACGGTCAATTTCCCGCGTGCCAAGCCGGCGAGCGGCTCGTTCAGGACCAGTTCCCAGATGCCGTCGCCCTTGGCCTGGAACTTCTTCGCCAGGTTTTCGCCGGCCGGGACGCCGGCGAGCGGGAAGTCGGCCGTCACGGTGAAGCTCTCCGGCGCCAGGCCGGTGTAGTAGTCGTGCATGCCGACGACCAGCTTGGTCAGCGGGCCGTTGACGCCCGGCTGCGGATAGGGCACTGCGAGGGTCGGCCGGTTGTCGTCCACCATCCAGCCCTGGCCACGCACCTGCGGCTTGGCGGGATCGTAGTCGAAATCGATCGGGCAGCCCAGATCGATCCAGCGGACGATGGTGCGCTTCTCCTCATCGGTCAGCGCGGGCACCTTGATCTTTTCGCCCTTCGGGCCGACGTAGGTGCCCGCCACCGCTTCAGGCGGCGGCATCTGCACCCCGTTGTAATCCAGGTCGGCCATGTTGCGATTCTGGTGGGTATTCGGCACCGGCTGGCCGCGCAGTTGGAGAGTGTTGGCGTCGCCCGGCACCGTTTCCGTGGGGAAATCGTCGTTGGTCCAGCCGTCCGTACGCTTGCCGAACACCTTCCAGGTCAGCAGGCTGCGCCGCGACTGGAACATGCGGATGTAGCGGGTCGCCTGCTGGTTGCGCCATTCACCGTTGTGAATGACCGGCTTGTGGCCATACTTCGCCTTGTCGTCGAGCGCCAGCCGGAAGTAGGTGCCAGACAGCGGCCGGGACTGTGAGACCGCATGCGGAGCGTCATCATCCAGCACCAGGTTGCCCGCCGGCTGCTCCCACGACTTCGTATGGCAAGCCACGCAGCTGCGGTCGAGGAGCGGCTTGATGTCGCGGTAGAACTCCACGTTCTGCACGCCCTCGGCGTAGCGCAGCCCAGTTTCGTCCTTGGCATCCCACTTCTTCCCCGACTGGTCCGCGCTCTTGGCGGTTAAGAGCGGCGTCTTCTGTGTCAGGTCGAAGAGTTGGTAATCCTTCTGGGCGGCGGCGGTCAGGTTGAAGTCGGTGGGCTTCTGGCTGTGAGCATGGCAGCCGCCGCAATCGTGGCGAATCTCGCCCGGCCGCAGCTGGTGCCAGGTCTGTGCCATGTTCAGCACCATGCCGTCCTTGTCCAGCGTCTGGAAGGTGAAGGCCACATCGGCGGGGATCTTCGCGAGGAAGCTGGTGTCGGGGTTGCCGTCGGGGTCGATGGGTTGGCCCCCCTCACCCCGACCCTCTCCCGCCAGGGGAGAGGGCATTTTGGTGAACTTGCGCAGCGGGATTTCGCCAAGCACGCGCAGCCGTTCCATCGCGAAGCTGCGGAACAGCTTGCCGTCGCGCGGGTAGTTGCCGCGATTGCGGTCGGTGGTCGGTTCCATCGCCAGGATGCGGACGGCGTGAATCTCGTCGTTGCCGTACAGGCCGGCGTCCGCGCCCTGGTTGAACCAGTTCAGCGTCGGGCCATTCTCCGAGGTGTTGAACGGATCGAGCCCGCGATAGCCGTCGCGCTCGTTCTTGCCGTTCCAGGTGGCGGCCACGCTGCCCGGCGGCACCACACCGTTGGGGTACGATTCCCGCTTGTAGAAGCTCGACGTACCGATCAGGCCGAAGGGCGTGCCTTCGGGCAGGTGCGGCGACAGTTGGCCATCGTTCTTGAGGCTCGGCAACTTCTTCGGTTCGTCGATGCCGTAAATCCGCTTGTACGACACCACGGCGCGCGGCCATTGCTCGTTGAAGTTCGGATCGTTCTTGATGAGCAGCATCTGCGCTGGTTCGTCGATCGGCTTGCCCGACTTGATGAGGTACAGCCCGCCGTCGATCTCCGGCGGATAGCTGTACTGATGGTTGGCCGGGCCGGGCGAGTAGCAAGTGAGCAGGTGGTTGTCCGGCGCGCCCGAGGGATGCGTGAACTTGCCCACGGCCGGCGAGTTCTTGTCGCCGCGAATCGAGCGATCAGCCGGCCCTTCGTTGTTCATGGCGAACGGTGTGAACGATTCCGCGCCGAACGGTGTGAACGGCATGCGGTAGTTTTTCGCCCGGCCGTTGTCGTGCCGGCCGAAGCGCAGCGGCGGGTTGCGCGGATCGCCCATGAAAGCGGGTCCGAAGCCCGGCGTGCCGGCGGGCGGCGACGGCGGCAGCTTGAGGTACGAACCGAAGCCGCTGTTGTTCTGGTTGTAGTATTCCTCGGCGATGATCGAACCGTCCGAAAGCTGCGTCTGGAAATGGAAGGCGTTCGGGGCGGAAATCGGATCGAACGCCGAGATCAGCGGATTCCAGTTGGTGCCGTCCGGGTTGATGACCCACAGGCCCCAGAGGATGCTGTTGCGCACCCCCTGCGATTCCAGCGAGCTGAACATGATCCGGCCGTCCTTCAGCACCACGGGATGCAGGGCCATGCCGATGTTCAGGTAGCCGATCTGCTCGACGTTGCCGCCGTCCTCGTCCATGACGAAGAGTTGCAGGCAAGGCGTCGGATGCTTCGGCGCGCGGAAGGCATTGCGGTTGTTGGTGAAGACCACCTTGCCGCCGGGCAGCGGGCACGGCCCCATGTTGAGCACGCCGTAGCTCAGATAGTTCTTGCCCTTTTCCGGTGTGCGGAAATCACTGGACCAAGTGGCCGCGCCCAGGTTCGGCGTCCATTCCTGGTGCGTCAGCCGGACCAGCTTGCGCGACTTGACGTGAATCTTGTAGATGTCCGCGCCGCCGAAGGGCGTCTGCCCGTGCTGGCTGGTGCCCTTCAGGCCCTTGAGGTGCGAGAAGTAAACCCACTCACCGTCGAACGACACCATCGGATCGGTGACGGAACCATCCTCGCCGCCCTTGACCAGCACTTCCTCGCTGCCGTCCGGGTGGAGCAGCATCAGGTCGCCGCCCGCATCCATCAGCGCGGGATGAGCGATTTCGGTCCAGGCCGATCGCGCGTGGTCGCCCTTGCGCGGCGTGCGCACATAGACGATGTCGTAGTCGAACTTCACGGTCGAATCGGAAGCGATCGCCGGTACGTTGAGGTCGATCGGGTCGAGGTACAGCCGCTCTTTCTCGCTGCTCGGCGGTTTAGCACCCGCCGCTGCCGCCAGATTCGCCCGCACCGTGACTTTCGCCTCGCCGCCCGCCGTCTGGCGCACCTGGGCATAGACGAATGAATACGGCTCCTGCTCGACCACGCCGCGCCGCTCGAAGGTGAGGTGCGTCGTGCCGTCGGCCTGCTGGCGGGCCGCTTGCAGGTCGGCTGCGGTCAGGGCCGGCGATTCGGGGAACTGCTTCTTGAGTTGCTCATTGGCGGACTTCACGGCGGCATCCACGCCCGCCTGGCCGCCGGCATGCAGCCAGACCGCGAGCTTTTCCAGCCGCGCCTGGATGGCTGCCAGTTGCTTGAGTTGCTGAATTTCGGGGAACTTGCGGGCCTGCATCAGCAACGCCTCGACGCGGATTTCGTGTTCCTTGCCGTTGGCCTGCACGCGCAGGAACGTGGCCCCGCCGGTGCGCGCCGCCGGTCCCCTGCGGGCTTCCTCCATCCGCAGGGCTTCGCGAATGGCCCCGGCATCCACGGCGAAGAACTGGTTGTCGTGGATGGTGAACCGCAGCAGCGCCTGCAACTCGGCCTCGGAAAGCTGGCCTTCGACGCGCCGGGTGTCGTCATCGCCGCCCAGCACTACCGTGCGGTCGGCGCGTATGGTCAGGAAGGGTTCCGTTCGCTTCGTGCCGGCTAGAGGGTCGGAAAAATCCAGGACCACGACCGGCGTCTGCGGATTGGCGGATACCACCACTGGAGCATTCGGATCGTTGGCGCGGGCGTCGGCCTGGTCGCCGCGCGAGGCGAAGGCCAGCAGACCGGCGCTGCTGCCGATCAGCCCGACCGCCAGCAGCAGCATGGCCGCGATTTGCAGGCGGCTCCAGGACATGGCCTGCACCACGCCATCCGCCAAAGTGGCGGCCGTCGAGGTCATCATGCCGA
This sequence comes from Planctomycetia bacterium, assembly GCA_016795185.1. Taxonomy (GTDB): domain Bacteria; phylum Planctomycetota; class Planctomycetia; order Gemmatales; family Gemmataceae; genus JAGVLI01. The sequence goes on from JAEUIF010000670.1 coordinate 6,571, forward strand.
GCGTGGTGGCTTTGCTGGCGTAGACCACAGCGCTCTTCAGGGTCGCTTGCAGCAGCGCGGGCGGTACGCACGCGGTGGCGGCGCTTTCGCCCAGCACCACGGCCAGCATGCCGACGGGCAGGGCCACGCCGCGATAGGCCAACCGTTCGCGCAGCAGGTCGCGGCCGCGCGACAGCCGTTTGGCCATCGAGCCGGCGGGCCAGCCCAGCTCGTGGGCGGCGGATTCGTTCGTCTTGCCTTCGAGGTAACAGAGCACCAGGGGAGCACGATACTTTTCCGGCAGCCGCTGCAATTCCTCGTGAACCACGGAACGCAGCTCTTGCCGGCCGATCTCGCTGACCTCGTCGGGATGCGCCATGTCCCCGGCCTGCCTTTCTTTGACGCGCCGCTTGGCGGAATTGATTTTGGCCCGCAGCGCAGTCCGGTGAGCCACCCCGTACAGCCAGCTGGCGACGGATGGGCTCTTGCGAATGGAGGAGGCTTTCCGGGCAAGAACGAGAAATGTGGCCTGGAAAGCGTCGTCGGCGTCGTGGGCGTCGTGGAGAATGGAGCGGCACAGTCCCAGGACCATCGGCCCGTGGCGCTGCAACAGCGTCTCGAAAGCCGCCTCGTCCTGCGTCTTGACGAACCGTTCCAGCAACTGCCCGTCGGTCAGGCTCTCGCTGCTGCGAGGCCCGATCAGCTGGCGGATGTGCCGGAGCACGGAGCCGAACTGTCCGCTGGCCATGTCTCTCACCCCCGCGACACGCCGTACGATCACCCTATTAGTGCAGGCGGACGACCGATAAATTCCAAATTCAGGCAGGATTTTGCTGACCAGAAGTACACTGAGGCGGCAGCCGTGGCCACCTTCCGATTCTGGCACGAAAACTCAAATATGGAAAGGGGTTCCGGAAAGTAACCCGCCGCTCCGCGGCGTATGGAAAGTAGCCCGCCGCTCCGCGGCGGCACGAGCGGCGCCGCCGCGAGTGGCAGCGCCGGCAACTCGTGCGGCCTGGATTCGTCGATAGACTGGTGGCAACCGAACCCTGCGGCGGTCGGGCCAAATAGTCAAGAATAGCTGACAGCTATCAGCTATCAGCTATTCTTATATTGGACTCGTCGGGCAGCCCGGGCTTCGGTCGTCACCGGAGAGTTCGCGGCGAAATCTGTGCGGAGCTGGCGATGCAGCACCCATATCTCATCGGCGAGAAGGTCTACCTCCGTCCGCTCGATAAGGCCGACGCCGCGCGCTGCGTCTCCTGGGTCAACGACCCTGCCGTGACCCGCAACCTCATGGTCTACCGGCCGCTCAACCTCCAGGCGGAGGAGCAGTTCATCGAGCGTGCCACCCAGGACGAGCATTCCCTGATACTGGCCATCGTCGTGCGGGCGAACGACCTGCACATTGGCAACCTCAGCTTCGAGAACCTCGATTTCCGCTCGCGCAGCGCGGCGTTCGGCATTGTCATCGGCGAGAAAGCAGAATGGGGTAAGGGCTACGGCACGGAAGCGACACGCCTGCTGCTCCAGCACGGCTTCCACACGCTGAACCTGAACCGCGTCTGGCTGCACGTCTACGAGTACAACGCCGCCGCCTTGCGCGTCTACCAGAAGCTCGGCTTTCAGCGCGAGGGCACGCTGCGCCAGGACACCTATCGCGACGGCCGCTACTGGGACACGATCGTGATGGGCTTGCTGCGCGCGGAGTGGGAGGAGCAGTTTGTTTAGCCGCGCGGCGACCTGGGGGTCTACCGCTCGTCTCCGGAGAACTCCGCCAGCGGTAGTTCGACTGCTTCCCCGGTGCGGGCGCTGCGGGCGACGGCTTCCGTGAACTCCATGTAGGCCACGCCCGTCGCGAAATCGGTGAGGCGCACGGGTTCGCCCGTGCGGATGGCGTTGACGAACTCCGCTTCCACCTGCCAGGACCGCGCCTGCTGCGGTGGGATCGGAATCTCCACGAGTTCCTGGGGCGCTGCGCCGTGGCTGCCGCGCGTCAGGCCGAACAGGCGGTCGTGCGTCAGGTCGTAGTGCAGCACACCGTCCGAACCGTAGAGCCGGATCGACATGCCTTGCCCGAAGGCGGTCACGCCGCTGAGGTGATACACCGCCCGCGCGCCATTCTCCAGGATGGTCAGCACCTGGACGCTGTCCGGAGTGCCGACCTGGCGGCGCACACCGCTTTCCGGATCGATGCGCGACTGAATGAAGGCGTGGGCCTGAGCCAGCACGCGCACCGGCGCCGGCGTCCAGCGCAGCAGGGTTTCGTGCAGGATGCCGAGTTGCAGCATGTTGAAGCCCGACAGCGCCAGGTCTTGCCGCCAGGACAGCGGCGCGGCCGGATCGGCCAGGGCGGCCGACATGCCCAGCACCTGGACTTCGCGCAACTCGCCGATGTAGCCCTGCTGCAACAGGTCGAGGACCACGTCGTGGCCCTTCAACCCGAACGGGCTCGGCACCACCTGGGTGATGAGTTCGGGCCGACCGCGGCTGGCGGCCAGCATCTGGTGCGCCTCGGCGGCGTTCATGCTCAGGCGGGCCTCGGTCAGCACGTGCTTGCCGGCGCGCAGGGCGGCCACGGTGATCGGGCAGTGCAGGTAAGGCCAGGTGCCGATGATGATGGCGTCAATCTGTGCGTCCGCGATCACGTCCTGCCAGTGATGGTAGGTGCGGGGGATGCCGAACTCGCGCGCGGCGGCCTCGGTCGAGGACGGCCGGCGGTTGCACACCGCCACGATCTCGACGGCTTCGAGTTCGCGCAAGCCGGGGATATGTCGCAAGCGGGTATTCGCACCCGCGCCGATCAGACCGATGCGGAGAGGACGCAGCGCCATGACGAACCTCGACAACAGTGAGGGCGAAGCAAGCTGTCGCAGTTCGTTTTAGCAGGGAGACCCCGCCCGCGCCAACCATTGAAGTACCGCGGTAAGCAGCGAGCGCGGTGCGCAACGTTTCGCTGGCTTACTCGCTTTTGAACAGCGAGGTCAGGTTGATCTTGCTGGCCGGCTCGCGCGCCGGCGGCTCGTTCGACCGCTGCGCCAGGTAGTTTTCCCATTCCTTGCCGTCGGCCGGCAGTTCCTTGCCGGTGATCTTCACCAGCGATTCGTGCGCCCGGTTGCGCATGGCGATGTCCCGGTCGTTCTTCAGGACATGGACCAGCGCTTCGGTGGCTTCGTAATGGCTGAAGTTGGCCAGTGCCCGCGCCGCGGCCGTGCGGCGGTCGTGCTCCTGCTGCTTTTCGAGGCTGGAAACGTCGAAGGCCGGCGCGGGAGCGCGGACGACGCGCGTCAGCAGCTCGACGCCCGCCGGGTGCTTGGTCTGGCCCAGCGCGGTCAAGGCTTCGCACTGAATGACCGTGGCCGTTTCCGGAGCGAAGACTGTGGCCTTGTAGTAGGCGTCGATCAGGCCCTGAGCGGCGCGCGGGTCCTTGAATTCGCCCAGCTTGCGCACGGCCGCCAGCCGGCACAGGGGCTGCTTGTCGCTCTTGGCCGCCGTGACCACGATGGCGACGATGGCGTCCTGGTCCGCGGTCGAACCGCCATGCCGCTGCGGCTCTTCCAGAGCGCGGAGCGCCCGGGCGCGCTTGTCGCCGTCCTGGCTGTCGCGCAGGATCACGAGCGGATCATCCTTGGTGAACAGGTTGGAGAACCGGGCATGCACCGGGATGTCCTTCCGGGACATCTCATCCCAGACGGAGGCGCAGCCGCACAGGCTCAGGCTGATGGCCGCGCCGCCCGCGAGCCGGCCCAGCGCGCCGCCGAGCCTTCCGAAGTTGCCGTGGAGCAATCCGTACACCGGTGTCCCCCTTCCCCCGTCGTTTCGCCCGCGCTGGCCGACGACGCCCGAGGGCGTTCGCGTCCGGAAGCCGTGCCGCCTTCCCCTGGAAAAATCGAGAGCGCGGCGGTATAGCGTGCTCGTCGCTGCCTGACAAGAGCAAATTCAGCGGCGTGCGCTGCTGCGTCCGCAGAGCGGCGAGGCGGGGAATCTGGGCAAGGAGGTCGGGTCATGGAACGTCGCCGGCCGGTCGTGTTTCACATGCTGCTGGGATTGCTCCTGGCCGCGCTGCTGGCGCTCGGCGCCTGGCGGCTGTTCAACCTCGGCTGGAACTGGCCGGCGTGCTTGTGGTCCTGGCTCTTCGGCGTGACGCTGGCGACCTTTCTTTACTATGGTTGGGACAAGCGGCAAGCGCGGCGCGGCGGCGCACGGGTGCCCGAGGTCGTGCTGCACTTGCTCGCGCTCATCGGCGGCAGCCTGGGCGCTTACGCCGGCATGCAGCTCTTCCGGCATAAAACCCTGAAGGGCCGCTTTCGCCTGGTGTTCTGGCTGATCGCTTTGATTCAGGCGGGCTTGCTCGGCTGGCTGGCGTATGAGTGGTGGCGGGCCTGAAGTCGGCCCCCTCCCGTAGGGTCCGTTGTGCGGACCATGAGAGCTGGCGGAATAAACCAGCACAAGCCTGAAGCGCAAGCGAAGGAACCCTTTCCTTCGCTTGCGCTTCAGGCTTGTGGGT
>JAEUIF010000675.1 GCA_016795185.1 Planctomycetia bacterium
CCTGGACCAGCTTGGTAGCCAGCAGGGCCTGACGGCCGAAGCCGGTGTTGCCGAAGCGGCTGGCCAGCAGAGCGTTGTCCTTCTCGTTGAACTGGAAGACGGCCGGGCCGGTCTTCAGGGAGACGTCGAACGCCTTGGAGTACAGCTCGCGGTGAGCCTGAGCGGCGTCCTGGATGCCCTTGCGGTCCGATTCCTTCGTGATGTGCGGGGTCAGGCCGAAGGTGAAGTTGTTCTCGAGCACGCCCAGCAGGCCGCGACGGCGTTCGCCGCGAGCGCGGGTGGTGTTCGGGTCGCCCATGTTCGGCATGGACATGTTTTCCGGCACCTGGCCCGGGTTGTTGACCGGGAAGCCGGCCATCGCCGCGCCCAGGAAGCCGCCGTCGCCGGAGCCCGAGTTGCCCATCGTCACGGTGCGGGGCAGCGGAACGTCGTCCGAACCGAAGAAGTAGCTGACCACCGAGCCGACGCCGGGGATGTTGACGCCCAGGGTCGAGGGCGGGAAGGCGTGGTTCATGCGGTACGTGCCGCGCTGGTGATCGCCTTCACGGCTGTTCAGGCTGCGGATGACCGACAGGTTGCCGAATTCCTTGGCGGTTTCCTTCATCAACTCGCCGATGCGGATGCCGGCAGCCGCCGTCTCGATCGGCTGGAAGTCGCCCTGGTTCGGGGAGCCGACCTTGATGTCCCACAGATCCATGTGGGTGGGGCCGCCGCCCATGTGCATGTAGATGAAGTGCTTGCCCTTCTTGGCCAGCGACGGAGCCGCCGCCTGAAGGTTGCTCGCGAAGTTCATGCCGGCGGTGGTCGCAGCAGCCGCACCCGCCATGTGCTTGAGGAAATGACGACGATTCATGGTAGACCTCTGCCTTGGAAAGGTGACTTCCCCAGCTCTCCCGGATGTGGCGTGGGGACCAGGATGCCCAGAACCCATTGTTCGGATTGTAGATACGACTGTCAGGCGTTTTTGTTTTTGGTTGTGCCCGTCAGTTGTATCTCTCGAACTTACACCTGTCTGACGCACCCTCTCGGCCAAGAGTTCCCAAAACTCCAAAAAAAGCAGCCCGTCGGTGCCGTTTTGTCAGTCCCCGTCAGCGTTTACCGCCAATTTTGTCAGCTGCGCGGCCCGCGGCCCCGACCGCCGCCCCACTTTTCCCCGCACCGAATTCCGACTTAATTGCATACAATTCCTGGAGATAAATACTTGCAGCCCTCCGCGCATCGGATACACTGAGCCGCCATACCCTTTCCAGCTGCACTCGCTCTCCCCGATCAGGAGGATTCCTCCCATGCTGCGGATGCTCCGGGCGCTGGCTCTCGTGCTTTGTCTGGCCGGCTGCGGCAAATCGCCCCCTCCCCCGGTGGTCGAGAACACAAACCCTGATAACGGAACTGTTTCCGTCGATCCGCTGCGGGGCAAGCCTGTCGAGCACTGGATCGGGGTCATCCGTGGCCTCGATGATGAGGCCGCCAGCCGGGCCGCCGGTTATCTCGCCGAAGCCGGGGAACCCGCCGTGCCGGCCCTGATCGAAGCGATGAAGGACCCATCCGAGAAGGTCCGCGCCAAGGCAGTCGTCACCCTGGGCCGCATTCCCGCGAAAGCCACGCTCAAGCCTTTGATTGCCGCCTTTCAGGACGATGCGTGCGGCGATAGTGCCGTCGAAATCGTGGTGAAGCTCGATGCGGCCGCCGTTCCCGAACTGACCACCGCCCTGACGCACGAAAGCCCCGCCATTCGCGGCCGTGCGGCCCAGGCGCTCGCCGAGATCGGTTCCTCCGCCGACGAATCCCGGCCTGCCCTCCTGAAGGCCCTCCAGGACAAGGAACCGAAGGTCCGCGCCCGCGCCGCCGAGGCACTGGCGAGGATCGGGCCGGCGCAGGAGGACGAAGCGGGACTGGTCGCCGCCCTCAAGGACGAGAACCCCGAGGTGCGCAGCCAGGTCGCTGCCGCGCTGGGCAAACGCGGGACCGGTGCCGGCCAGGCCGTGACGCCGCTCCTGAACCAGTTGCAAAAGGACAAGAACGAAGATGCCCGCGCCGCCGCTGCCGGGGCGCTGGGGAAAATTCGGCCGCGCACCAACAAGGACGCCGTCGCCGCGTTGCGGGCCGCTGCGGCGAAAGACCCGCAGGCGAAGGTGCGGGCGGAAGCCGTCGCCGCGCTCGGCGACCTCGGCAAGGGCGACAAGGACGCCACCAAGTCGCTGGTCCAGGAGTTAATCTCGGACCTCGCCACCGCCGCCAAGGACCGGGATGCCAACGTGCGGCGCAACGCCGCCCAGTCGCTCGGCGGCTATGGCAGCCGGGCCGAGAAGGGCATCCCGGCGTTGACCGCGCTGGTCAGCGATCCCGAAGGGCCCACGCGCCTGGCCGCCGTCACCGCCCTCGGCAAGATCGGCGAGCCGGCGGTCGATCCAGGGCTGGTCAAAGCAGTGCGCAGCCAGCACCCCGACGTGCGCAAGGCCGGCATGGAGGCCCTGATGAAGATCGGCGCGGAAGCCTATCGTGCGGTGCCCGCCGTCGCGGGTTTGCTCCAGGACGAAGACCCCGCCGCGCGCGCCGATGCGGCGGAGTTTCTCGGCGTCGTCGGCCCCAATGCGGAGAAAGCGGTCAAGGAGTTGGCCGCCGTGCTCGACGATCCGAACGACACGGTGCGTTCGCGCACGGCCGATGCCCTGGGCAAGATTGGCAAGCCCGCGGTGCCGGCGCTGATCCAGGCGTTGCAAAACACCAATGCCGGCGTCCGCAACCAGGCCGCCACCGCTCTGGCCGCCATCGGCGAGGACGGCAAGGCGGCGGTGCCCGCCCTGGCGCAAATGCTC
>JAEUIF010000712.1 GCA_016795185.1 Planctomycetia bacterium
CGGGGGAGAGGGGAATTAGCACATCGGAACCACTCGCAGTCTCTCGAAAGGAGCCTCCCGACGTGTCGCTTACTCCCTCGCTGAACGAACGGGCCAGCCGTCTGGCGGACGTCATGGCGCAGAATGCTTCCTTTCTCAAGGTCGCGGTGACGCAATCGCAGACCGGCACGCGCCTCATCGACTGCGGCATCAACATCGACGGTGGACTGCAAGCAGGGCTGGCGATGGCCCGCGTCTGCCTGGCCGGCATGGCCGATGTCTCGCTGACGCCCGGCGACATCGCCGGCTTTCCCGGCGTGACCGTGCAGGTCGCGACCGATCATCCCGTGGCGGCCTGCCTGGCCTCGCAGTACGCCGGCTGGGCGATCAGCGTCGGCGACAACTTTGCGATGGGCTCCGGCCCGATGCGCGCCCACTACGCCAAGGAACCGCTCTTCAACGAGATTCCATATCGGGAAACCGCCCAGGCCGTGGTCGGCTGTCTGGAAACCCGCCAGCCGCCCGACCGCAGCGTCTTGCAGCACATCGCCGACGCCCTGAAACTGCCGCCCGCGAAGGTCACGCTGCTGATCGCGCCCGCGTCGAGCCAGGCCGGCAACCTGCAAGTGGTCGCCCGTTCGCTGGAGACGGCGCTGCACAAGCTGCACACGCTCAAGTTCGACCTGAAGCAGATCGTCTCGGGCTTCGGCTCCGCGCCGCTGCCGCCGGTGGCCAACAAGGAAGCACAGGCTATCGGCCGCACCAACGACGCCATCCTCTACGGCGGCCGGGTGGTCCTCTGGGTGCGCGCCGATGATGACCAGCTGGCGGAGATCGGCCCGAAAGTGCCGTCCACGGCGTCGAAGGACCACGGCGAACCGTTCGCGGACATCCTCTCGCGCGCGGGCCACGACTTCTACAAGATCGACCCCATGCTCTTCAGCCCGGCGATGATCGTCTTCCACAACCTGAAGACCGGCAAGACGCACGGCTTCGGCCGCATGGAACCGGAAGTGCTGCTGCGCTCGTTCTTCGCGTGATATGCGCGGCGGGATCACGCCTGGACCTGCGGGGCGTCCGCTTCCGGGGAGGGCTAAGCCGTGTCGCATCGCATTACCTGTCCGCACTGCGCCGCGCCGCTGCGTTTGCCGGAAGGGCTGGCGGCCCCGTTCGGCTTGTGTCCACGCTGCCAGGGCCAGGTGCCCAACCCCGGCGCGCCTCAGGGCGAGGCGACTGAAACCGGCATCACGACCTCCGCATTTGCCCGTCCGGTCTTCGCCTTCGATGAAGAACTGGGGCCGGAGCCGCCGCGCAGCAATCGTCGGTTGGTCTACTGCCTGTTGCTGCTCTTCTTGGCCGTGTTCCTGGCCGGCGGTATCAGCGGCTTACTCGCCACCTCGAGCGGACGCGGATTCGACGGTCTGAACTTCGCCCTGGCCGGTTTGGTGATTACCCTGGGTGTCTTCGGCGCAGCGTTCCTGCCGCTCCTGCTGATCTGGCTCATGCGGGCGCGCTTCCTCCGCCGCGCCGCTCCGGACGGCTACGGGCGCGTCGTACTGCTCACGCTCTTCTGGATTCTCCTTTCGACGCTGTCCGGGGTAGCGGCCTTCGTGCTGTTCTTCGTCGCCTGTCTGGGCGGCCTGACAGTGGGAAGTTAGGCCGCTGCGGAGCGGCGGGCTACTTTACGCGCCTGCGCCGTCGTCTTATCATGGGGCCAGTCCTTGCCCTTCCCGACTGGAGTCTCCCATGCGCCTGCCTGCCCGCTTCCCGGCTGTTCTGGCCATCATCCTCTTGGCTGGTCTGGCGGCAGCACAGGAACCGTCAGTCGTCCTGACGAAGCCGCAGGAAGCCCTCATCCGTCAGGCCGTCTGGGGCGAAATGGCGGAGCGCACCGCCGCTCTGGAAGCCTTGCGAAAGTTGCCCTCCACGAAGGAGCGCGTCCGCCGCGTGGAAGAAATCATTCGCGCCGGGCGGACCTATCCCGCGATCCAGGAAGCGAAACAGACCTTCACGGTGCCCATCGACGGCGACCGCAAGTTGACCGTTCATGTCCAGCTGCCGAAGGACTACGACCCGGCCCAGCGCTATCCATTGATGGCCGCGATGGGCGGCGGGCCGACGCCGGATGAGAAGCGTGCGAAAGCCCAGGGCGCGATGATGTACGCCGTCTGGTCGAAGCCGGCCCTGGAAGCCAGCTGGCTGGTCGCGGCCATCGAGGACACGGTTTCGATCCTGAAGACGACCAAGCCGCTGCGCTACCCGATGCTGACCGACGACCACTTCCGCGCCGTGCGCGACGAACTCTTCCGCCGCTACGCCCTCGACCCCGACCGCGTCCACGCCACGGGCATCTCGCTCGGTTCCAACTACGCCACGGTCTACGCCGCCGCGCATCCGGACTGGTTCGCCGGCATCGCGCCGGTGTCCACCGAGGGGGAATCGCGCGAGCACGTCGTTCGCAATTTGCGGCACGTCGGCGTCTTCGTGCTCGAAGGGGCCAAGGACAAGAACATCCGCACCATCGAAGGGCCGCGCACCCAGGCAAAAATTCTCGACGCCCTCGGCTACCGCCATCGTTACGAGGAAGACCCCGACCGCGCCCACGAGGGCTTCATGCCGAAGTACCCGGCGGTGCTGCGCTGGCTGGCCGAGCAGCCGCGCGTGCCCTTCCCGAAGCAGGTCGTCCGGCTGGCGCATCCGGGCATCGTGCCGCCGGCCAGGCGCTTCTACTGGCTCGAAGCCGACACGCACCAGGCGTGCGTCGAAGCCATCGTGAAGGGCAACACCATCGACATCCACGCCGCACGGGCGCGCCGGTTGACGCTGCATCTCTCGGATCGTCTGCTCGACCTCGATCAACCCGTGCTCGTCAATGTGAACGGGCAGAAGGTCCACGAAGGCCGGGTCGAACGCTCGCTGCTGACCGCCGTTGAAGATGCCGCATCGCTGAACGACAGCGAACGTTTCGCCGTCGCCCGGCTCTCGGTGCCGGTGCCCGACCTGGAAGCGGGCGAGCGCTGGCTCAAGACGCTCGACGCCAGGATCGCGCCGGCCCGGCTGCCCTTCTGGGAAGATTTTGCCGCGCTGACCATGCAGGAAGCCCGGCCGAAGCTGACCGAGAAGCTCGAACAGGAAAAAGGCCCGCTGCCCGACGCGCCGGGGCGCACCGCGTTGCGGGTGCTGGAGGCCCCCGACGCATCACCGCTGCGCCGCGACGACCGCATCCTCGAGTACGACGGTGAACCGTTCTTCACGGATACCGACGGCCTGGCCTTTCTGCACAGCTACCTCTGGCGGACGCGCGGCACTACTCTGCGCTTGAAAGTCCTGCGCGCCGGCCAGGCGCAGGAAATCGTGCTGCCGTTGAAGTGAGACGGAGCCACCGGCTCGACCGCCTAATTCGATGCGTCGCTGGCCTTCTTTGCATGGGTTCCGCCCACTGCCACCTTCACACCCGCAGGAATCAAATCATGAAGCGATCCTTCATCCTGGCTGCATTGTTGCTGGCGCTGACGGCCTTGACCGCGCCGGCTGAGCAACTCAAGGGCAAGGTCAAGGCCATCGCCGCCGACAAGAACACGCTGACGGTCACGGTCGGCAAGGCCGATCAGCAGTTCATCATCCCCGCCGAGGCCCGGATTCTCAATGCCGCCGGCAAGGAACTGCCGCAGCGGTTGAAGGCAGCGCCTTTGCAACCCGGCGCGCTGGTGCAACTGACCACGGGCAAGGTCGATGGCAAGGACGTGGTCCAGGAAGTGAAGCTGCTCGATCCCTTTCCGCCCAGCGGCTATCTGAGCGAGGCGGAAGCCGGCCCGGATTTTCTGGTCCAGGGCGAGTACGAGGGCGGCAACGCCAAGGGGAAGCTCGGCGCACAATTGATCGCTCAGCAAGCCGAAGGGCAATTCCAGGTGCTGCTCTATCGCGGCGGGCTGCCGGGCGCGGGCTGGGATGGCCAGGCCCCGGAGAAGGGCACTGCGAAGACCGAGGGCGGAAAAACCGCGCTGGCCGCCGGCAGCTGGCAAGGCGTCGTGCTCGACGGCAAGCTGACCGGCAAGACGCCCGACGGCGATGACTTCGAGCTGAAGCGCGTGGTACGAAAAAGCGCGACCGAAGGCGCGAAGCCGCCCGCCGGAGCCATCGTGCTCTTCGACGGCACGAACACCGATGAGTGGCCCGGCGGCAAGCTGATCGACGGTCAGTACCTGCTGGCCGGCAGCAAGACCAAGCGCGCCGTCAAGGACTTCAAGCTGCACCTGGAGTTCCGCCTGCCCTTCCGCGACAGGTCGCAGGGCAACAGCGGCGTCTACATGCAGGAGCGCTATGAACTCCAGATCATGAACACCTACGGCCGCGTGCCGCCGCCGAACAACGGCATGGCCAGCATCTACACGGTCACCGCGCCGTCGCTGAATATGTGTTACCCGCCGCTGTCCTGGCAGACCTACGACATCGACTTCAAGGCGGCGCGCTGGGATGCTTCCGGCAAGAAGACCGCCAACGCGGTGGTGACGCTGCTGCACAATGGCGTCAAGGTCCACGACGCGGTCGAGATCAAGAACAAGACGGGCGCGGGCAAGGAGGAAGGGCCGGCGGCCATGCCGATCTACCTGCAAAACCACGGCAGCCCGGTCTACTATCGCAACATCTGGGTCGAGCTGCCGCCGGAATCATAAACGGTGAGGGAAATAAAAGCGGTCCGCACAGCGGACCCTACGGCATTTCGTAGGGTCCGCTGTGCGGACCATTCCGTTCGGCAATATCCTGCTTACTCAACCAACGGTCCGCACAGCGGACCCTACGGCATTGTAGTAGGGTCCGCTGTGCGGACCATTCCGTTCGGCAATATCCTGCTTACTCAACCAACGGTCCGCACAGCGGACCCTACGGCATTGTAGGGTCCGCTGTGCGGACCATTCCATTCAGCGATGCGCTACTTGCTCAACTCCTTCAAGGCGAACAGCACCGCGTCGCGCTGCGGGTAGCTCGCCTTGTCGCCCTTCTTCTGCCGAGCGTAGAACTCCTGCACGGTTTCATAGCGATTGCGGACCAGGTAGTCGAAGCGCTGCATGGTCGGCCAGGGGCCGGGGCGGTCCACCGGCTGGTAGACCGAGAAGTCCTGCCGCAGGTAGGTGATGTCCGCGCGGACGAACGGTCCGGTCGTGTCCTCGTAGTATTGCACCGGCGGCGGCAGCGGCTGATTGGCGGATGGAATCCGGCCGCGCACCAGGTCGGTGGTGGACTTCGACGGCGCGTGACACATCAGGCAGTTGCCCAGGTGATTGATGCGCACCACTTCGGGCACCATCCACGCCTTATGATCGCTGTCGTAGGCCGCCTCGTTCGGATCGGGCTGGGCGGCGAGCGCTTGCAGCGCGGAAATCGACGGCTTGTCGTTCAGCGCCACCAGGGCTTCGGCGGCGTGGTCGGCGACCGCCGGCCAGGGGTAACGCAGGCCCGCCAGCAGTTGCTGGCGGTACTCTTCGCGCGGCCGGTCGGCCAGCGCCCGGACCGCTTCCTCGCGGATCGAATCCGACAGGTCGAACAGCGCGAGCTTGACCAGGCCGTCGGTCGATTTCGACTTCTTGATGCCCGCCAGCTGATCGACCAGCACCTTGCGCACCCGGCTGTTTTCCGGTTGCAGCATCTGCATCAGGCAGGGCACCGCGGATTCCTTGTGGAAGTCGATCTTCACGTAGATCGCGTTGATCTTGTCGCCCAGCACCTTGGAATCCATGCGCGCTTCGCCGCGGTCATTCTTCATCGATTCGGCCATGACGTTGCGCATCTGGCGCGACAGCGCCTGCATGTCCTCGGCCGGTTCCTTG
>JAEUIF010000744.1 GCA_016795185.1 Planctomycetia bacterium
CCTGCACCTGCTGCACGGGCAGCCAGTGCGCCTGATCAACTTCCTGTGCCCGGCGTTTTTCGCGGTCCTGGTCGGCGCGGGGGCGCTGCGTTCCTGGCAGTCCACGGGCGGCGCGGGCGATTTCGGCGACTTCGACACGACCGAACGCCTGCGGTGGCTGGCCCTCGCCGGCTTGCCGTTGCTGCTCGCCGCCGTCTGGACGGATCGCCCCTTGCGTTTCGGCCTGACGTTAGGCGCGGTGCTGCTGGCGGCCACGCTGGTCGAGGATGCCCAGCAGGCCGACGACGTGCTGCTGCGCGAACGCAGCTTCTTCTGCGTCATCAAGGTCAAGCGCGTGGGCGAGTACAACGAACTGCTGCACGGCACCACGCTGCATGGCATGCAAAGCCGCGACCAGCCCGCCGAGCCGGTGAGCTACTACTACAACGCCAGCCCGATTGCCGATGTGATGCGCGAGCAGGAGCGGCGCGGCGCGCCGACCCCGCTGGCAGTCATCGGCCTGGGGGTCGGCACGATGGCGGCGTTCGGGCGGCCTGGCCAGGAAGTGGACTTCTACGAGATCGACGCGACGATGGTGCGCACCGCCCGCAACGCAAAACTCTTCACCTACCTGAGCGACGCCGAGCGGCGCGGCGTGAAGGTGGACATCGTCATGGGCGACGGCCGACTGCAAATCGCCCGCGCCCCGGATGGACGCTACGGTCTGATCTGCGTCGATGCCTTCAGCTCGGATGCCATCCCCATGCACCTGCTGACGCGCGAAGCCCTGGACACCTACATCCGCAAGCTCGCGCCGCGCGGCCTGGTGGCGTTCCACATTTCCAACCGCTACCTGAGCCTCGGCCCGATGCTGGGCAACCTGGCCGCCGACGCCAAGCTGGCGGCGGTCGAACGCTACGACAACTTCGCCGGAGTGGGCCAGAATAACTCGCACTGGGTGGTGATGGCCCGCGAGCGCGCCGACCTCGGCAGCCTGGCCACCGACACCGAATGGACCGACGTGCCCTCGACCCCGGACGGTGTGCGCTGGACCGATGACTTTTCCAACCTGTGGCGCGTCTACCGCCGAGACTAAACGCAAACGGCCCCGGATGAGTTTACCTCATCCGAAGCCGTGTTCGTTCCAGGCCGCTTGCGGCTTCCCGTTCGTAGTTCCGCCTTCAGGCGGCGGAGTCGCTCGCCGCCTGAAGGCGGAACTACAAACTCGGAACCAAATCGGAGTTACTTCTTATTCCCACCCGACAGCAGCGCCTCGCCCATCTTGATGTGGGCTTCTTCGAGAATCTTCTTCTGCGGCTCGGTCAGCAGGGCCTCGAACTTCTCCGCATACTCACCGCGCAGCTCAATGGCTTTTTCGATGGCCGGGTTCGCCGTGCCGGCCCCGTCACCCTTGCCCTTGAACTTGGAGAACTTGCCGCCCGTCGGCGCGCCGCCGTTGCCCGCCGCCGGCGCCTTGGCCGCCAGTTCCTTCAGCTTGGCGTCGTATTCCTTGAGCACCTTGTCGGCGGCGGTCTTCTGGGTGCCCGTCAGTTTAAGCTTGGCCACGACCTCGGCCGGCTCCAGCGGATCGGTCAGGATGGTGTTCGAGCCGGACTGCATCCGGCCCTTGTCGCCGAACTTGCCCTGGAATTTGCCCTGAAACTTGCCCTTGCCGCCTTCCACCTGGGCGGAAGCGTCGATGGCCAGGCAAGCCGCCATCACGCAGCCCGCGATCATCAGCCGGTGCATACGCATATTCGTCTAGCTCCCTGGGAACGGGGAATGGCCGAGGTTCATTCTAATCTAGCACACAATTCAACCCCACGGAATCGAGGCGGTTTCGGTGGGGCAGGGCGGGTAGCAGTCCCAACTCGCACTGCCGACCACAGCGAGCCGCCGGGTTTATCCCGGCGGTACCGCATCAGATCAACCGCAGTGTCCATTATCCTGGAGCGCATGACCACCGGCGTTTCACACCGCCGGGATAAACCCGGCGGCTCGCTTTGGTCGGCGGCGAAATGCTCTGTGATGTTCGCAGCGCTGTCAATACCCCCGCTCCTTGTCCACCACGCACAGCAGCGGCTCGCCGGCCGCGAAGCGGCGGACGTTCTCCCGCCACAGCCGCCATTGCCGGTCCATTGCTTCGGGCGACTGACCGCCGATGTGCGGGCTGATAATGCAGTTCGACAGCTTCCAGAGCGGATGACGGTCGGGCAGCGGTTCCGGGTCGGTCACGTCCAGGCCCGCGCCGGCGATGTGCTTCTTCTCCAGGGCTTCTTGCAGCGCCGCCGTCTGCACGATGCCGCCGCGCGCGATGTTCACGAAATACGCGCTCGACTTCATCGCCCGGAACTGCGGGCTACCGAACAGGCCCTTCGTTTCCGCGGTCAGCGGGCAGGCCAGCACGACCACGTCGGCCTTCGGCAACAGGTCCATGAGCTTTTCGGGCTTCTCCAGACTGAAGACGAAGCTGGGCTTCTCCAGGTCTTTCGGATCGATGGCCATGACCTGCATGCCGAAGGCGTCGGCCCGGCGGGCGATCTGCGTGCCCATGCCGCCCAGGCCGACCACCAGCATGGTCTTGCCGTGCAGTTCCTGCGGCTGGTTCTTGGGCTTCAACCAGGCGGCCTCGTTGACCTGCGCCGGCGTCACTTCCCGCAGACCGCGCGTCAGGGCCAGCAACAGGGCGAATGCCTGGTCGGCCACGTTCGGGCCGTAGAGCCGCTGCGTGTTGGTCAGCACAATCTTGCTCTTCGTGATTTCAGGGAACGTATAGTGCTCCACACCCGCCGAGCCGACCTGCACCCAGCGCAGGTTCTTCGCCGCCTGGACAATCTCCGGCGTGCAGAAGCCGATGACCGCGTCGGCGTCGCCCGCGACCTTGGCCGCGTCGGCCGCCGTCTTCGCGGGAATGAATTCGACTGCGGGCGCGACTCGCTTCAGTTCGGCGATCTTCGCCGGCATCAAGCCCGCGGGCACCACGATCCGCCGCGGCCGGGTCCAGCCGGGGTCTTTCTTGGTGAAAGAAGGCCCTTCGTGGACGCCGAATTCCTCGGTCAGGTCCCAGGGGGTGATGGCCCCGGTCAGTTCCTTGTAGACGTGCTCCACGTTCGCCGGACTGGGCGCTGTGCCGGTCCATTCCTTGTACCAGGGCATGTCGATCTTTTTCTGGATGTCGGCCAGCTCCAGGTTGGCGGCGATGCCCTGCTGGACCTGCTTGCGCAGTTCGACGAAGTAGCGCTTCTGCGTTTCGAGCAATTCCTTGCCGGCCGGCAAGCCGTGCCCCGGCGCGACCAGCTTGACGTCGAGTTGCTGCGCCCGTTCCAGCACCTTGATCCAGGAAGCAGAATCCGAGTGCCCCATGAAGTTGAAGGCCCCGTTCACGCAGGCATCGCCGGTGCAAAGAATCTTGTGCTTGGGCAGGTAGGCGAAGGCATCGCCGGCCGTGTGGGCGTGGCCCAGGTGCAGGAACTCGACGCGCTGCTTGCCGTCGTCCAGCACCAGCTTGTCATTGAAGACCACGCTGGGAATTTTCAGCGTGCTGTCCGCCACGTCCTTGCGGCCGTTCGGCCCCTTGCCGGCGTCGGCGAACTCCTTCGCGCCCTTCTCGCGCAGCCATTTCGAGCAGTTCAGCTGGGCGACGATGCTCGCGCCCGCCTGGACGAAGACCGCGTTGCCGTAGGCGTGGTCGCCGTGGTAATGCGTGTCGAGCACGTAACGGATCGGCTTGTCGGTGGTCTTCTTGATGGCGGCGATGCACTCCTCCGCGCCTTCGGGAAAGTTGGCGTCTACCACGACCACGTAATCGTCGAAGACGACCCAGGTATGGTTGCTGCCGCCGAACTTGACCTTCGGATCGGTCGCGCTGATCGACGAGTAACGGAAGAACACGCCCGGCGCGATTTCCTTGACCTCGTTGAACTTCATCGCGGGCGCCTGGCCGGCGGCGGGGACCGTCAGGGCGATGACCAGCCAACCAACAACCAAAACGCCAACCAGACTGCGCATGGATATTCTCCGAACAGCCGCGCGCGGCTTCGCATCAGGGCCGCGCGCGGCTTGGCAGTTATCGATCAATGGGCCTACTGTACGCCCCAAGTTATCGTCAAGCAATGGGGCAGGGGACGGCAGAAGCTGACACGCTGGGGCCGATGGTTTATAATATCGCCTGGCGCCGGTATCCGTGCCTTCAGACCAGCGAAACGGTGTCTCATGAACATGCTGACGCAGCCGAAGCTTACCTTTACCCCCGAAGACTTGTTGACGATGCCGAATGGAGACGACTACGAACTCGTCGATGGCCATCTGTTGGAGCGCCGCATGGGAATGCGTTCAGGGCGGATCGCGGGCCGTATCGGTCTGCTGATCGGTAATTTTTGTGAAGCCAACAAGGCTGGCACATACCTCCCGGCCGATGTGAGTTATCAGTGCTTTCCCAGTGCCCCCACCAAGGTCCGCCGGCCGGACGTTTCCTTTCTGGCCGCTGGTCGCATTCCGGCGGGGCAAGAACCCGAAGGACATTGTCTGCTGGCTCCAGACCTGGTCACCGAAGTGGTTTCGCCCAACGACGAGTTTGAAGAGGTGGTGGAGAAAGTCGAAGAATGGCTCGCCGCCGGCGTCCGCCTGGTCTGGCTCGTCAGCCCGCGCACCCGCACCATCTGGGTTTATCGCCGCGGCGGCAGCGGCCTGCTGCTGCGCGAGAAAGACGATCTGACCGGCGAGGACGTGCTGCCTGGCTTTCGCTGCACGGTGCGCGAAATCTTCCTGCCGCCGCCCGGCGTCGCGAACCCGTCTTGATGCCGCGATAATTCGAGTTGCCGGGGAACCCAGGATCAATCGCTATCCTCGGTTCCCTCATTTATTTGGTACGCTCTGGACGATGAACCCAATGGCGCCCCGAACCCCAACCGGCCTTCCGCTGTCCTCGAAGGCATGAACGACACGGTGGACATGGACCCGCATACCCTGGAACTGCTCGAATTCGGCAAGGTCCGCGAACTGCTGGCTGGCTACGCCTTCTCCTCGCTTGGCAAGGAATTGGCCCGGCAGATCGAACCCAGCACCGATGCGCAGAAAATCCGCGACGAGCTAGCGCTGGTCTCCGAGATGGTGCTGACGCTGGGCACCGGCCAGTCGCCGCCGCTCAGCGGCCTGCACGATGTGCGCCTGCTGGTACGCCGGGCCGCCATCGGTTCGATGCTGACCATCGAACAACTCCTGGAAGTGGCCGATACGTTGACCTGCACGGGGCACATCTACCGCTACCGCATGCGGCTCGACGAACGCTGTCAACGGCTGATCGCGTTCCTGACGCCGGTCGAAGACCTGGGAGCGATGGCCAAGAGCATCACTGGCTGCATCGACCCGCGCGGTCATGTGCTCGACATGGCCAGCCCGGAACTGGCCGCCGTCCGCCAGAAGCTCACTGCACTTGATGAACGCTTGCAAAACCAGCTGAAACGCTTGCTACGCGATCCCGAACTGCGCAAGGCCCTGCGCTATCCAAATGCCACCGTCAGCGGCGATCACTATGTGCTGCCGGTCGCCGTCAACTATCGGCACAAGGTTCCCGGCCTGGTCCATCGCACCAGCAGCACCGGCGAGACGGTCTTCATCGAGCCGGCGGCCCTGTCCAACCTGAGTGCCGAACGCTCCGTGCTGAAGGCCGAGGAAGAACGTGAAATCCGCCGGGTGCTGCGTCGTCTGTCGGGCGACGTCGGCCGCGTCGCGTTCCCGTTGACCAAGTCCATCGACGTGATGGCCCAGCTCGACCTGGTCGCCGCCAAGGGCCGCTTCAGCCTGGACTTTGGCATGTCGGCCCCCGACCCGAACGAGGAAGGCAAGCTCTGGCTCCGCCTGGCCCGCCATCCGATCCTCGAACACCTGTTCCGACAAAGGAGCCAAAAGTCCGAATCACCGACGGAAGTTTCTGCCACCGCGGACAGCAAGCGGCAAGCGGTCGTGCCCATCGATGTGCGTCTGGGCGTCACCTTCAATCTGCTCATCATCACCGGGCCAAACACCGGCGGTAAAACCGTGACGCTCAAAACCGTCGGCCTGCTGGCCCTGATGGCTCAGTCAGGGATGCACATCCCGGCGGCGGACGGCAGCATGGTCCCGATTTTTCATCAGGTCCTGGCCGACATCGGCGACGAGCAAAGCCTCGAACAATCGCTCAGCACTTTCAGCAGTCATATCTCGCGCATCGCCGGCATCCTCAAAACCGCGAACGCTCAGAGCCTGGTGCTGCTCGACGAACTCGGCGCCGGCACCGACCCCACGGAAGGGGCTGCCCTGGGCCGCGCCATTCTCGACGAGCTGGACCAACTCGGCTGCCGGGCGCTGGTGACGACGCACCTCGGCGACCTGAAGACCTACGCCTTCAACAACAGCCGGGCGGAGAACGGTGCGGTCGAGTTCGACGTGCAAACCCTGCGGCCGACCTATCGCCTGCTGATCGGCCAGTTCGGCATGTCCAACGCCATCAAGATCGCCCGCCGCTTGAAGCTGCCGAAAGACTTGCTGAAGCGCGCCCACCGCTACCTGCGCCGCCGGCAGCGCCGCGCTCCCGAACTGGAACGCTTGCAGAAGCTGCGCGAGCAGGCCGAATTGGCCCGGCAGGAAGCACTGACGGCCTCGCACGAAGCTACCCGCCAGCGCGAGGAGTTCGAGCAGAAGACCCGCGAACTACAGCGTCAGGCCGAGAAGGAAGCGGCCCTGAAAGAGTTCCGCGCCCGCCTGCAACCCAACGACAAGGTGCTGGTGCAGCGTTTCGGCAAGCAGGGCCGCATCGTGCGGCTGGATCACAAGAAGAACGCGGCGGTCGTCAGCGTCGGCCTGGGACAGTGGGAAGTGCCGCTCGAAGAAGTGTTGCCGCTCGAACAGTAATCAGGATTTTGCCCGCTGGCGGTTTCGCATCGCTGCGCGGCTTCGTTCAACGAACATGAGGTCATCGACATGGGCGACCTGTCGCGCCGTTACCTGGATGCCGAAAAGCTGAAGCAGGTGCTCCAGGAGCCGGAATTAGTCCAGTTGTATCAAGAACTGGAGGCGGAAGACCTCGCGCTGGCGGAAGCAGGGTTGGCCGCCTATGACGAAAAACTCCGGGACGCGGACCAATCATGACTCGCGGCGAAATCTGGTTGGCGCAGCTCGACACCGGAGTATGGTGCAGCTGGCTCAAGCGATTGGCAGGGGGCTCAGCCCCGGAGGGGCGGCAGCGTAGTAGCCCACGGCGCAAGCCGTGGGTCCATGCGCTCTCTGCATACCAGCCCCGGAGGGGCGGCAGAATCGCTCCTTGGCTATCGCACAAGCATCGTATCGGATACGACAGCGCTCTTCTATGGGAGCAAGCCGTTCGGTCTTCTACCGCCCCTCCGGGGCTGGTGATATCGAGATAATCCGGTTCCCACGGCTTGCGCCGTGGGCTACTACGCTGCCGCCCCTCCGGGGCTCCCGAAGTTCGCGGCTCGCTACACCCGTCGAATTGCCATAACGCTGAGAACCTGAGCGATCAGTTGAGGAGTAAAAGTGAACGTTGCCAGCGACTGGTACAAAACCTTCTTCACCGGCGTGGCGCTCGACCTCTGGCGCGCCGTCGCCGGCCCGGAGATGACGAAGGCCGAAGCCGACTTCATCGAGCAGTGCTGCCGGCCGCCCGCCAGCGCCAGCATCCTCGACGTCCCCTGCGGCAACGGCCGGCTGGCGCTGGAACTGGCGCGGCGTGGCTACCGCCTGACGGGCGTCGATATCGCCCCGGAGAACATCGCTGAGGCCCGCACGCTGGGCGCGCAGGCGTCGCCACCGGTGGAGTTCGTCCAGGACGACATGCGGCAACTGCCCTGGCCGCGCCAGTTCGACA
>JAEUIF010000747.1 GCA_016795185.1 Planctomycetia bacterium
TTCGTGGCCATCGCCGGGCAGAGCGTGGGACCGAGCTTTCTGGGCGTCAAGCACGCGCCGTTCGTGGTCACCGACCCGAACCGGCCGCCGGACAACCTGGCTGCTCCCGTGTCCGGCGACCGCCTGAACCGCCGCCTGGAACTGCTGCAAGACCTGGAAAAGCCGCAGCTGAAGACCGCCGCCGCGCCGCTGGTGCGCGACCACCAGATGCTCTATGCGCAGACCTCGCAGATGGTACTCAGTCCGAAGACAAAGGCGTTTGACCTGGACCGGGAACCGAGCCGGCTGCGCGACCTGTACGGCCGGTCGTCGTTCGGGCAGGGCTGCCTGACGGCGCGACGGCTGATCGAAAGCGGTGTGACCTTCGTGGAAGTGCAATCGAGTGGCTGGGACACGCACAACAACGAACTGCCGGCCCTGCAAAAGCTGATTCCGCCCGTGGACCAGGGCATGGCCGCGCTCATGACCGACCTGAAGGACCGGGGCCTGCTCGAACGGACGCTGGTCATCTGGATGGGCGAGTTCGGCCGCATGCCGCGCGTGAACCTGACGGCAGGCCGCGATCACTATCCACAGGCGTTCAACGTGGCGCTCGCGGGCGCGGGCGTCAAGGGTGGCCAGGTGATCGGCGCGACCGACAAGCTTGGCATCGAGGTCGTCGCACGCCCGGTGACGGTGCCCGACCTGTTCTGCACGTACTACAAAGCCCTGGGCATCGATCCCACCAAGGAAAACGCCAGTAACGTCAATCGGCCGCTGCGCATCGTCGAGGAAGGGGAGGCGGTGGCGGAGGTGTTTTGAGCGGTCGATCATTCCGTTTAGCCGCGAGCCGGAGGCGAGCGCTGCGGACGCAGCGCTCGCCTCCGGCTCGCGGCTAAACGTTCGCGGAGATTTTCACCATGCGCGCACTCGCGTTGTTCACCGTTGCGACGTTGGCTCTCACGGCGACCGCCGCCGACCTCGAAAGCCGGGTGCTGACGCATTACGTTCCGCAAGACTTGCTCGAAACCGTGGTCCGCACCGATGGCTGGACGGAAATCGAACTGAAGGTCAAGGGCGGCGTGCGCAAGGACGACACCGTGCGCATCTGGACCGGCGGCAGTATCGATCGGGGCAACGGCGATCAGCCGGGGCAGAACGTGAATGGTCCAACAGGCGTCGAGGCGGCCCAGGCACCAGCGGGACTCAAGACCCTGGCGCTGTCCCCGGAAGCAGCGCACGCTTACGCCCTGCTGGTGAAGACGGAGTCGTCCGGGCCGCGCGTACCGCTGCCGCCGGGCAAGCCACTGGAAATCAAGCTGATGCAGGACAAGGAAAAGGTCTGGATCGGCTTCAACGACGAGAAGGGTCGCTTCGCGGACAACCACATCGGCAAGGGCCGCCGCCACGAACTCGATCCGCTCTGGCTGCGGGTGGAAGTGGTGCGAACGATTGTGGATTGAATACTACGGTTCGCGATGCTGCTCTGGAAACAAGCTGGGGTGCCATGCTTGGGCGGCTCCCGCCGGTGAAGAGCATGATATCGGTGCCACCGCCCAAGCATGTTGAGCCGCTGCCAGTTCGACA
>JAEUIF010001310.1 GCA_016795185.1 Planctomycetia bacterium
CAAGCAGGTTCACACGGGACCGTACGCTAGATTCCATACAACGGCGCGTACTTGCTGCGCAGGTAGGCCAGTAAGGGTTTGTGGCTGAGCGGACGGCCCGTCACGCGCAGGCATAGCTCGCCTGCCCGCCAGCGCTGGCCAGGTTGATGCACCTTCTCGTTGAGCCAACCTTTGAGCCGGCCGAATTCTCCTCGGCGAAAGTCGCCGTCGAGGTCGCCGAGGTCTTGCCGGGCACGCTCCATGAACTGCGCGGCGTAGAGGTTGCCGAGCGTGTACGTGGGGAAATAGCCGATGCCGCCCATGCTCCAGTGAATGTCCTGGAGGCAGCCGAGCTTGTCGCTGGGCGGCGTCAGCTGGAATGACTGCTTGAATTTCTCGTTCCACGCGCCCGGCGCGTCTTGCGGCTGCAAATCGCCGCTCATCAGGGCCTGTTCCAGCTCGAAACGCAGGATGATGTGGAGGTTGTAGGTTGCTTCGTCAGCTTCGACACGGATGAACGACGGCTGCACGTCGTTGACCGCGAAGTACCAATCGTCGAGTGCCACGTCCTGCAAAGAAGCGGGAAACGCCTGCTTTGCTTTCGGCAGGAAGTGTTCCCAGAACGGCCGCCCCCGGCCTACTTGATTTTCCCACATGCGCGACTGCGATTCGTGGATGCCCAGCGAGCAGGCGCTGCCGACCGGCACGCCAAAATGCTCCGCCGGCAGCCCTTGCTCATAGATGGCATGGCCGGCTTCGTGCAGGATGCCGAAGATCGACTCGTTGAAGTGGCGCGGGTTGTAGCGCGTGGTGATGCGCACGTCCCCCGGTCCCATGCCGCTGCAAAACGGGTGCGTGGTCACGTCGAGCCGGCCGCTGTTGAAGTCGAAGCCGATGGCCCGCGCCGCCTCCTTGCCGAATTGCTCCTGGCGGTCCACGGGATATTCGCGTTCGAGGATTTCGCGCGGTGGTTTGCGTCCCGAGGCGGCAATCTCCGCGATCAGCGGCGCCAGGTCGGCGCGCAGGTCGGCGAAGACCTTGCTGATTTCCGCCGTGGTCGCGCCCGGTTCATACTCTTCGAGCAGGGCATCGTATGCTGCCGCCTTGTAGCCGACGGCCTGGGCTTCCTGCCGCTTCAGGTGGACGATCTTTTCTAACCAGGGCCGAAACGCGGGGAAGTCGTTGGCCTGGCGGGCTTCCTGCCAGGCTTGTTGTGCTCGGGTGGTGACGCGGGCGAGCTCCTCGACGAGTTCCTTGGGCAGCTTGACGGCCCGCTCGTAGGCCCGCTTGATTTCGCGGATATTGGCGGCGTGATTGGAGTCCTTCAGCTTGACCTGCGGATGGTCCTGCACTTCATTCAGCAGTTCGCCGAGCCGCGGCTGCGTCAGCATCTCGTGGCCCAGCTTCGCCAGCAAGGCCATCTGCTCGGCGCGGTGGTTCGAGCCTTCACGCGGCATGTAGGTGCGTTCGTCCCAGCCGAGCACGCTGGCACAGGAGCCCAGCAGAGCGTGTTCCTTGACGCGCTGAATGAGTTCGGCGTACGCCTGGTCTTTATCCATGATCCGTTCCTTGTGGCTGGTCATCGGTGCGGTCGAACTATCGGTCAGCGTACCGAACGCCAGCACCGCCGCCCATGTCATTTCCGGCCCCCTGTCGCTCGCGGATGTGTAGGGTCAGTGTTCCACCAAACTGCCCAACTTGCCGAACCGATGCCCGCAAGATCGGCACTTCCGGCATGCTGGCCCACCGGGTCAGGGCGGTCGGGCCAGTCATCAGCCGGCGCGTTGACTTCCCCCGATCCGCATACTACGCTTGGTGAGACTCGCACACATTCCTGTCTCGACCGGAAAATTCAACATGCAGAACCCGACCGTGCCGCAACAGGCCCCGGAATCGCTCAGCCGTGAACCCCTGCCGCTGGATGTCGGCCCGCTGGCCATCGTCGGCGGTTGTGGCCATGTGGGGCTGCCTCTGGGCCTGGCGTTCGCCCGCAAGGGTTATCAGGTCGATCTGGTCGATACCAGCCCCGAACGGGTGGCACTGGTTAACTCGGGCAAGATGCCGTTCCACGAGGACGATGCCGAAGCCCTGCTCGCCGAAACCACCCGCAGCGGGCTCATCAAAGCGACGACGGACACTTCGGTCCTCGAAGACGCCTCGGCGGTCATCGTCACCATCGGTACGCCGGTGGACGAATACCTGGATCCGTCGGTCGGCGAGTTCGACCGTTCGATCCAGCACCTGTTGCAGCAGGTGCGGCCCGGCCAGCTGCTGGTGCTGCGCAGCACCGTGTTTCCGGGCGTGACCGACCGCCTGGTTCGTCAACTAGAGCAGATGGGCCGCAACGATGTGGACCTGGCCTACTGCCCGGAACGCATCGTGCAGGGCAAGTCGCTTCAGGAACTGGAGCAGCTACCGCAACTGATCGGCGGCACCACGCCGCGCGCCGCCGAGCGGGCCGCCGCGCTCTTCCGCCTGATCTGCCCGAAGGTGGTCTTCCTGAAGCCGGTCGAGGCCGAGCTGGCCAAGCTATTCTGCAACGCCTGGCGCTACATCAACTTCGCCATCTCGAACCAGTTTTTCGTGATGGCGCAGCACTTCGAGGCCGATTTCCACCGCATTCATTCAGCCCTGCGGGAAGACTATCCGCGCATGGCGTCGTTCGCCCGGCCCGGCTTCGCGGCGGGACCGTGCCTGCTGAAAGACACGATGCAGCTGGGTTCGTTCAACCACGGCTCGTTCGTGCTCGGCCAGGCAGCGATGATGATTAACGAAGGGCTGCCCTACTTGCTGATTCAGGACATCAAGCGCAGCTATCCGCTGAGTGAGATGACCGTCGGCATTCTGGGCATGGCCTTCAAGCCCAACAGCGACGATCCGCGCAGCTCCCTGTCGTACAAGCTGCGCAAGGTGCTGCTGCTTGAATGCAAGAAGGTGCTCTGCACCGACCCCTTCGTGACGAACCCCGAGTTCACACCGCTGGAAGAAGTGCTGCAACAGGCCGATCTGCTGATCGTCGGCACGCCGCACGATTGCTACAAGGGCCTGAAGTATCGCCAGCCGGTGGTGGATGTGACCAATACCATCGGCCGATAGCGCCGCTGCACGTCCGCTTGCGGTTTAGCACGGCAGTTTCACACATGAACGAGCGAACCGAGATCGGCTGATCTCGGTCCACGCGTTCAGGTGCTTCAACTCACCCGCATCTCCGGATACTCGGCAGGCACCACGAAACGTTGCAGCCGTCGGCCCTTACGCAGCAACGTCACTTCCGACGGCACGCCGACGGGCAGCTGGGTAAGCAGGCGGTGCAGGTCGTCGGCGCTGGCCGTCGGCTGGTCGTCCAGGGCCAGCACCACGTCTTCCACCTCGATGCCCGCGTCGGACGCCGGGCCGTTCGCTTCCACCGCGAGCACTTCGACGCCATTGTTGGCCGGCAACTGATACTTCTCGACGATTTCCGCCGGCACCGGCACGTTGCGAATGTGCAGGCCCAGATAGCCGCGCACCACGCGGCCGTGGCGCATCAACTGCGGCAGAATGTGCTTGGCCATGTTGATGGGAATCGCAAAACAGATGCCCTGGGCAGGCTGGATGATCGCGGTGTTGACGCCAATGACCTGGCCCCGGCTATCGACCAGCGGGCCGCCGCTGTTGCCCGGGTTCAACGCCGCATCGGTCTGGATGACGTTGTCCACCAGATGGCCGGTGATGCTGCGCAAGGTGCGCCCGGTGGCGCTAACTACACCCGCGGTGACGGTCGATTCAAAGCCGAAGGGACTGCCGATGGCCACGACGAGCTGGCCGACGCGGAGCTTCGCGGAATCCCCAAAGGATGCGAAGGGCAGGCCGGCTGCCTCGACCTGCACGACCGCAAGATCGGTCCACGGGTCCGCGCCCACCACTCGGCCGCCGAACTCCTGGCCGTCGCCCATCCGCACGCGCAGCTTCTTGCCGTGACGCACCACATGGTGATTGGTCAGCAAGAAGCCATCGGGCGTGAACAGGATGCCCGAACCCGCGCCTTCGCCTCGTCCGCGTTCCCCACGCAAATTCACCACGGCCGGGCTCAGTTGCTCCGCCACCCAGACGACCACGCGCGAGTAGGCGTCGAGGGCTTCGTGCTCGCCGGCCGGCGGCTCGCGCCGGGGCTGGTCCGGCAGGGACGTACCGCCATCGGTGACGAAGTGGTTCCAGAACCGCGACATGGCTGAGTTCCTCCGGCGAGGGAGATGGGATCGAGCACCTCCATTGTACGCGCGGCGGACAAGGGCTTGTTGGTTGGTGTGCTGAGCCGCCAGCGGTGGTGCGGCGGCCCGGTGTGATTGAGGTTGTTCCGGTTGGCGCGGATGACTATTCTGGCCGTCCGGAACAGCCGGCTCCGCCTCCCGCACATCTTCCCGTCGGCGGAAGCCCGGCCTGCCTTCACGGAGGAGAAGAGCATGACCCCGCGCAGGATGCGTGTCCGGTCGTCGGCGTCCACTTACCGTCCCCACCTTGGTTACTGGCTCGTGCTGGTGCTACTCACCCTGCCGGCGCTCGGCTGGAGCGAGACGCCGCCGCCGCGCCCGGCCCCGACGCTGGAAGAAGTCCGCCAGCTGATCCGCCAGCTGGGCGACGAACACTTTGCGGTGCGCGAGCAGGCCAGCGAGCGCTTGCAGGCCACTGGCCCCGCCGCGCTGCCCATGCTGGAAAACGCCACTGAAAGCCCCGATCCGGAAATCCGTAGCCGTGCCTGGCGGATCATCGACCAGCTGGCCAGCGAGGGCCAGATTCCGGCATTGCTCTTCCAGCTGGCCTGCACCAGTCCGCCGGTCCGCGCCGTCGCCGCCGAATCGTTGGGCAAGCTGGAAGGCAAGGCGCAGGCCGCCCTGCCGAATCTCATCAAGGCCACGGGCGACCAGACCGAGTTCGTTCGCTGCTCCGCCCAGGAAGCAGTCAAGAAGATTCAGGCCACCTTGCCGGTGAAGATTGAGGTCAAACACAACGTCGAGTCGATCGATGTCGCCGGCGAGACCTTTTATCGCATCGAGGTGACCAACCAGGGCAAGGAAGCGGTGACCAACGTTTCCATCCAGGCACTGGTGCCGGACCAGCTGGGCGTGCAGTCGGTGCAGGGGCCGGTCAAGCATCGGCAGGACGGGCAGCGCGTGGCCATCGAGTCGTTCACCCTGGAAGCGAACGACAGTCGCTTCTGCGAAATTCACGTCAAGGCGCAGCGCCCCGGCGCGGCCCGGTTGAAGGTCGAAGTGCTGGTGGACGGCCTGGTTGCCCCGCTGCTCGGTGAAGCCGCGACCACCGTCAACGCCCCCAATCCCGTGCCGGAACAACCCGGTAAGTAGCCGCGTTCGTTTTCCCCGCCATACCCCACCGATTTGAGAGGAGTCGAATTTCATGCAACGGAAGCTCAAGCCCTTGTTGACCGTCGTACTGCTTGGCCTGCTGACGCGCCTGGCCGTGGCGCAGCAGGGTGTCGCGCCGCCTCCGGTGCAGCCGCGGCCGGCTCCGCAACCGGCTCCGGTGGCTCCGCCCGCCGCCCAACCGCAGCCGATCGCACCGCCCAAGGCAGCGCCGGTCGTGCAGCCCGCACCCGTCGCGCAGCCCGCGCCGGCCGCCAATGGCGTCGCGGCAACGGTCAACGGACAGCCGATTCCCGAAGTGGCGGTGCAGCGCGCCCTGAAGGCCGTACCGCCCGCGAAGCACGCCGAAGCTCGGCCGGAGATCATTAATTTCCTGATCGATAACGCTCTGCTCGACCAGTACGTCGCCGCCCAGGGCGTGAACGTTGACGCCCCCGAGGTTGAAACCCGCCTGGGCGAGATGCGCAAGCAGCTCGAAAAGCAAAAGCTCGACTATCAAAAAGTCCTGGCCGACATGATGCTGACCGAGCAGGAACTGCGTAACCACATTCTGGCCGAGCTGCGCTGGGAGAAGTTCGTCAACGCCCAGGCCAACGAGAAGGTGATGCGCGATACGTTCGACCGCGCGCCGGAAATGTTCGACGGTTCGCTGGTCCGCGCCCGGCACATCTTGCTGACGCCGAACCTGGCCGACGCCAAGGCCGTGGAGCAGTCCCGCCAGCAACTGGCCGCCTGGAAGCAGCAAATCGAGCAATCCGTGGCCGGTGGGCTGGCGAAGCTGCCCGCCACCGCCGACAACCTGGCCCGTGAAAAGGAACGCATGCGGCTGACGGATGAGAGCTTCGCCGCCATCGCCAAGGAGAAGTCCGCGTGCCCCTCATCCAAGCAGGGCGGCGACGTGGACTGGTTCCCGCGCGCCGGCGCGATGGTCGAGCCGTTCGCCAAGGCCGCTTTCGCGTTGAAGCCCTTTCAGATGACCGATGTGGTGCAGACTCAGTTCGGCTTGCACCTGATCCTGGTCACCGACCGCAAGGCGGGCAAGGCGGGCGTCAAGTTCGAGGAAGCCAAGGACGAGGTGAAGGACGTCCTCGCCGGCCGGCTGCGCGAGAACATTTGCGAGCAGATGCGGGCGCGGGCGAAGATCGTGCGGTAGTTCGCGACGACTAGCGGTTTGCGGACGGACGTAGCACTGGACGCCATGGTCCGCACAGCGGACCCTACAGCATACCGTAGGGTCC
>JAEUIF010000757.1 GCA_016795185.1 Planctomycetia bacterium
GAGTCGCCAGCCTGCGCGGCGAGGCGGACCTGACGCAAGAAGAGCTGGCCCGCGCCGCCGGTTACGGATTGCGCACCATCAGCAAGATCGAAGCGGGCAAGCCGACTTCCGCCGGCACGCTCTCCGCCGCCGCCGTGGTGCTGGGCCGGCGCTTGCAGCGCGCGGTGGCGCTGAGCGACCTCATCCGGCCGCGCGTCAGCCAGGAAGTGGCTGTCGAAGCACCGGCCGGCGGGCTCGTGGAGGAAACCGTCAAGTTCCTCGATCTGAGTCCCCAACCGCCGGCGCGCTGCGGCTGCCGGATCATGCGCGGCCGGGCCGTGCTGCACGACTACTATCGCTTGCGGCAAGCGCCCGCCGAGTTGAAACTGCACTACGCCACCACGGGCCGGGGCATCGAGGCGTACTGCCTGAGCCATCCGAGCGCTGCGCAATGGCAAGAAACGACGAAGCAGGCCGAGTGCGAGCAGCCGCGCATCCTGTGGAAGCACAGCTATGAAATGGCCATCGGCCTGGAGCAGCTGGAATCCACGCGCGTGGCGGTCGAGAACCGATTGGAATATGTCGATGCGTTTCGCCTGCCGGATCGGGAATGGTTTCACACGCACGTCAGCTATCCCACCGACAGCCTGACGGTGCTGGTGCGCTTTCCGCCGCACAAGCCGGGCCGGGCGCTGCGCGGCCGGTGGAAGCTGCACCCGGCCGCGCTGCTCGAAGACGCCCCGACGCAACCGCTCGGCATGCCCGCGGGGGAACTGGCCTACTGGCGCGTGCCCGCGCCGCGCCTGGGCGCGACCTATCCGCTGGACTGGTAATGGTGAGAATGTTCAAACCCCCTCGCCCCTTGCGGGAGAGGGGTTGGGGGTGTGGGGTAATCGACGAGTTCGCAGGTTGCTCCACCCCTCACCCCCAACCCCTCTCCCGCAAGGGGAGAGGGGAGTCGTTGACCTAAACCGTCTTCGTCTGCTCCAGCGTCAGATAGCGCGACTGATGGTAGATCAATGGCGGCAGCGCTTCGTCCGTATCGGCGGCCACGACTTCGCCGAGACAGAGCAGATGGCTATGCCCGTCGAAGACACTGGTCAGCTTGCAATCGAGAAACGCCAGCGAACCGGCGAGGATCGGCGCGCCGGTGACGGCGGTGGTCCACTCGATCTCCTCGAAGCGATTGGCTTCCTTCTCCTTGTGCCGGCCAGCGAAGCGGTCGGAATGCAGCGTCTGGCGGTCGCTCAGGATGTTGACCGCGAAGATGCGCGACTGCTCGACCAGGGCGGCGGTGCGCGAGTTACGCGCCAGGCAAACCAGGATGCTCGGCGGCGTCAGGCTGACCGAGCAGAAGGCATTCGCCGTCATGCCGTGGATTTCGTCGCCCATGCGGGTGGTGACGACGGTGATACCGGTGACGAAGCGGGACACGACCTTGCGGAACTGACTGCTGTCGAAGGAAGCGGACATCGCGGGGTTCCCGAGGGTGGAGACGCGCTCATCGCTCGGGATTTTCTATTTGCTTTGACGGGGGTTGCCAGGGCAATGGGGATGGTGCTTGTACGTCGGGCTTTCCAGCCCGACACGTTGCGCCGGCGGTTGCACACTTCGCAATCAGTCGCGGGAGGCGGCTCACTGTGCCCGTATGGTCTTCTTCTGTCCCGAACGCAACCACTTCACGGCGGTTTGAAATTGATCGGTCCAGTCTTCGTTCGCGGTGCTGGCCACGGGCTGGTACCTGAAAATCAACTTCGGGTCGTTTGGATCGGGGATCAGCCAGTCGGCGACCGTGTACATGAAGGCATCCCAGCGCTTCGTCGAGGGATATGTGGCTACGGCAAGCAAGTCGAATTCGCCGAAGCGGTAGGGCCGTGTGGCGGCACCAGTCTGCTTCGTTTTTCCACCGCGCGTTTTCTGCGTCTCCACGACAAACATATCGGGCGGCAACGACCGGAACGCCTTGCGAGCTTGGTGGGCCAGCCAAGGTTGGCCGCTCTTGGTGCGTTGCAGCTTCACCTGCAACCGAACCTCGCCTTGACGATCCTTCAAGACAAAGTCATACGCCGGATCGCCCGTAACCGGTAGGCTCTCCCAGTTCTTCAGGCGTTCCACCACCTCGACATCGAAGGCGGATTCCGCGATCACGCCGCGGATCATCCGCAGCGTCAATCCGCCCGCTCGTTGGATCGCCCCCAGGATGATTTCGGCCCTGGCGTGCAGTTCTTGCTCGAGCGGGTGGATGGTAAACTCCTGCCGCAGCTGCTGGAATATCTCGTGCCGTTGCGCAGGAGTGCAAAGTCTCAACAGATGCTCGATTTCGTCGATGTCACTCATGTTCCGGAGTCCGATCTCGGCCGGCCGGCGGCACGCGGTTGGAACGAAAGGACATCCGCACGACTCACCAGGACATGCCCGCCGACGATGGTGCTCTTCAGACGGCCGTTCCGAATCAACTTGGCAATGGCTTGCCGAGAAACCCCGCGCAAACGCGCCGCGTCGGCCTGGGAGATCCAGTCCGACGGCACCAACCGTTCCTCGGGAAAATTGGTTGACAATGTAAACCTATTCTGGTATTCTTTACTGTGATATGGTGCGAGTCAGTCCTGACGGCCATCGATTCTAAACCAGGAGGGCGGCTTTGCCCAGACTGCGGCGTATTTCGGGCGGGCCAAGTCTGTTCGCGTTGGAACAGGGCGGTAAGCCCAAGCTGACCATCTCCGGGTTCACGCCCTATTTCAGTACCGCGCTCGGCGACGCCTACCTGGCAGACGCCCTCGAAGTCTTGAGGGCCATCCCCTCCGGATCGGTCAACGCGGTGGTGACTTCGCCGCCGTACGCGCTGCACTTCAAGAAGGAATACGGCAACGCGGAAAAACAGGACTACGTCGAGTGGTTTCTGCCGTTCGCCGCGGAGTTGTTCCGGGTACTGGCCGATGACGGCAGCTTCGTACTCAACCTCGGGGGCAGCTACAACAAGGGCCTGCCGACACGCTCCCTCTATCATTTCAAACTCCTGATCGCCCTGGTGGAGCGGATTGGTTTCCACCTGGCGCAAGAGTGCTTCTGGTTCAACCCCGCGAAGATGCCGATGCCGGCGGAGTGGGTGACCGTCCGCCGAGTTCGGGTCAAGGACGCGGTCGAGTACGTCTGGTGGCTTGCCAAGACACCGTGGCCGAAAGCCGATAACCGCCAGGTGCTCCGGCCCTACAGCAAGGACATGGAACGGCTGAACCAGCGGGGAGTGCGGCGGACGACGCGGCCGTCGGGCCACAACATCAAGCCGAGTTTCGGCCAGGTTGCGCCGGGCGGCTCCATCCCGCCAAACATCGTGGAGGAAGAGTTGCCGACGGACCTCCTCAAGTTCGGCAACAACGCGGCCAATGATCGGTACACCGAACGGTGCAAGGCAGCAGGGGTCAAGATTCACCCGGCGCGCTTCCCCGCAGCGCTGCCCGCGTTCTTCATCAAGCTGCTGACGGAGGAGGGAGACGTGGTGCTGGACCCCTTCGCGGGCTCCAACACCACCGGAGCGGTCGCGGAAAGCCTGCAACGCCGGTGGATCGCCATCGAACGGATGGAAACTTACCTCGAAGCGAGTAAATTTCGGTTCGAGTGACTGGACATCGCGGGGTTCCCGAGGGGGGAGACGCGCTCATCGCTCGGGATTTTCTATTTGCGGTGAGGATGGGTTGCCCGGGTAGCTGAGGTTGGCATTTGTTCTATCTGCGAACTCTGTCGCCCAGCCGGCGACATCCGATCTTGTGGCGTCGTCAAGTGCGGCGGCCATCTGCTCGATGATCTGTTCCCTCGACTCCAAAATGTGACCCGCATCCGCCAAATCGAGGGCATCCCATGCCCACCAAGCAATCGATCTCAGTTCTGAGTCCTCGATTTCGTCGAGAAATGCCATCTGATAGAGCGCCCACGCGACGCCGTAGGCACAATCCGGATTTTGCCGTAGTTTCTCACGCGCCAGCAACGCGAACAGATGCTGAACACGCGAATTGACCGGTACTCCGGGACACTTCCGCAATAATGCCGCCACATCCTGCGGATAGCGATCATGCGAAATCGCCACCTCGCAAATGTTTGCCGGTGGTGACTCCTCTCGCAGAATCTGGCAGTCGGACCAGGAGACGGCTTCCGCCACGCCGCAAAGCCCGGTTTCCAATGCTCTGGCGAGCGCTTCAGCCTCGTCTCGAAGTTGTGACATCGGAGAATCACCAAAGCTAGCGAACAAATTTCGTAGGGTGCGGCTGCGCGCGTACGCTCGACGCAACCCTGCCAACCTGGAGTCTGCCAAACCGGGGTGCGGCCGTTCAAGGCCAGATGGGGGAAAATCGGCGTTTTGGCGCGCAGTGGCAAAACATTGGGGATTTGCCACTCCGTGCCAAGAGGCATTTGGCGCGCAGTGGCAAAACATTGGGGTTTTACCACTGCGCGCCAGTAGATTTTTTCTTCGTTCGAGCTGGAAAGCCCGACGTACAAGTGCGGGCTTTCACTCCGGCGGGCGGGCGTCCCAGAGGCGGACGGTCTTGTCGAGGCTGCCGGAGGCGATGAGCTTGCCGCAGGGGGAGAAGGCGACGGAGTTGATGACGTCCGTGTGGCCTTGCCAGGAGCGGAGTTCCTGCTTCGTCTTCAAGTCCCAGAGCTTGATGGTCTTGTCGCGGCTGGCGGAGACGAGCGACTTGCCGTCCGCCGCGAAGGCCAGCGAGACGATGGTGTCGGTGTGGCCCTTCAGGGTGAACAGCTCCTTGCCGGAATTGGGGTCGAAGAGCTTGACGGTGCGGTCGGTGCTGCCGGTGGCTAGCCGGCCGCCGTCGGGGCAGAAGGCGGCGACCAGGACGCCGTCGAGGTGGCCCTGCAAAGTGTGGTGCAGCTTGACCAGGGCCAGGTCCCAGAGGCGGACCGTCTTGTCGAGGCTGGTCGTCGCCAGCAGCTGGCTGTTCGGCGAAAAGGCGACGCCGGTGATCATGCCGGCATGGCCGTTGAGGTTCTGCTTGACGCGGCCGGTCTCCAGGTCCCAGAGCTTCAGGGTCTGGTCCTCGCCGACGCTGGCCAGGGTCTTGCCGTCGCGGGCGAAGGCCAGGTAGAGCACGCCGCCGGTATGGCCCGTCAGGTTGGCCTTCTCCTTGCCGGTTTCCACGTCCCAGAGCTTGACGGTCTTGTCGAGGCTGGCGCTGGCGAGCGTCTTGCCGTCGGGCGCGAAGGCGACGCACATGACGCCGGCGGTATGGCTCGCCAGGGTCGCCTTCTCCTTGCCGGTTTCCACGTCCCAGAGCTTGACGGTCTTGTCCACGCTGCCGGAAGCGAGCAGCTTGCCGCAGGGGGAGAAGGCGACGGAAGTCACCCCGGCGGTGTGGCCGGCAAGGGTGTTTTTATCCTGGCCCCAGGCTGCGCTGCCCATGCCGTGCAAAACCAGAACGACGGCAGCCGAGGCCAGGATGTTTCGGAGTTGGCGAAGCACACGGATGCAACCGCGCATGGCAGTCCTGTCCTGTGTTCAACGGAACTGCGCCGCCGGTCGGCGGCGCTCCGCGCTGGCCGCCAGCCAACCGGCCAGCAAACGCCACAACGCGGCGGGGTTCGGCAAACGATGCTGCGCCGCGGCGGGGGCCTCGGCGCCGATGCCCAGGGTCAGGCCGCCCAGGCGGTGGGCGGCTTCCACGGCATCGACGTCGTTCGGGCCGTCGCCGGCATAAACCGGCACCGCGTCCGTGCCGGCATCCTCAACCATCATGCCAAGGGCGGTCCCCTTGGTCCAGCCCAGGCGCGCCGTGACTTCGATGGCGCACGGGCCGGCGAGCACACGCAATTGCCCGGCCCACGGGCGAAGCAAATCCAGCGCCCGGGCGCGAAGCGGGGCGTGGGCTGGCTGCGGGGCCGCCCGATAGTGCAACGTCAGGCCAAGCCGCTTCGCTTCCACCCAGGCGCCAGCGCACTCAGCCGCCGCCTGTTGCAGCAGGGGCGTCACCAGGGCGACCAGCGCCTGGCCGCGCGCCGCGTCCGGATGTGTCAGGCGCACGCCACGCAGGTCCAGTTCCAGCCCGGTGGTGCCGGCGTAGTACAGGCCTGGCAGATCCACCAGCTGGCAGACGTCGTCGAGCATCCGGCCGCTGATGACGCCAGCCGCCTGGCCCGGCCGCCGGGAGAGTTCGTACAGCACCCGGCGCGTGGCGGGGGGCAGCACGGCCTCCTCGGGCCGTGGGCGGATCGGCGTCAGGGTGCCGTCGTAGTCGAACAGCCAGACCACGCGCCGGCCCTGTCGTCGCCAACCGTCGAGCCGCCGCGCGATGGTTTCCTCGCCGCGGCTCATCCGTGGGCCTCCAGCAGCAACTCGGGGTCGGAATGCCGTTGCGGCTGACAGCAAATCGAATGCGCCGGCAGGAACCGGGCCACTTCCGTCAGCAGCAAGCCGCCCCAGCGATAAATGTTGTAGTCCGCCACTTGCTGACGCATCCGCCGCATCCGCCATTCCTGCTCCGGTTCCGGCATGGTCAGCGCCTGGTGCAGCCCCTCGGCCAGTTCGTCGAGGTCGTGCGGATTGACGAGGACGGCGTCGGTCAGTTCGCTCGCCGCGCCGGTGAACTGCGACAGCACCAGCACGCCGCGCTGATCGGTGCGGCTGGCGACGAACTCCTTGGCCACCAGATTCATGCCGTCGTGCAGCGAGCTGACCACGCAGCCGGCCGCCGCCCGGTACAGGGTACACAGCTGTTCAGCGTTGTAGTGCTCGTGCAGCCAGACAATGGGCGACCAGCCGTTGCCGCCGTGGCGGTTGTTGATTTCCTCGACCAGGCAATCCAGCTCGTGGCCCAGCTGGCGGTAACTGCCGATCTGCTCCCGGCTCGGCGCGCCGATTTGCAGGAAGGCGAACTTGCCCTTGTGTTCCGGGTGCAGTTCCAGCAGCCGGTCCACCGCCCGCAGGCGTTCGGGAATGCCCTTGATGTAATCGACGCGATCGACGCCGATCAGCAGGGGCAGGTCGCCCAGCCGCAGCCGGCCGCGCAGGCGGCGTTCCTCCCGCAGACCGTCCACCGGCCCCAGCCGGGCGATCAGGTCGGGATCGACGCTGATGGGGTGCGGCCGGACCACGGTCGTCTGGCCGCGGCGCGTGACGGCGGCATGCTCGCGGTTGATCTTGGACTCCAGGGCGCGGTCCACCGTCTCCAGGAAGTTGTTGCAATGATGCGGAATGTGGAACGACAGCAGGTCGTTGCCGAGCAGGCCGTCGAGC
Source organism: Planctomycetia bacterium (assembly GCA_016795185.1). GTDB lineage: Bacteria > Planctomycetota > Planctomycetia > Gemmatales > Gemmataceae > JAGVLI01. The sequence continues at coordinate 7,220 of JAEUIF010000757.1, forward strand.
AGTTCGTCCTGCCAGGGGCAAACGGCGAACTGATCGCGCGACGGCCAGGGAATGTGCCAGAACTGGGCCACGACCAGGTCGGGCCGGCGGTCCTTGAGCATGCGGGGCAGCAGGGCGAAGTGGTAATCCTGTACGAAGACGATGGCCGGTTCTTCCCCGATCTCATCGAGCACGGCGGCGGCGAACTTGCGATTGACCTGCCGGTAGTAGTCCCAATCCTGAGCGCGAAACTGGGGGCGGGTGAACGCATTGTGGCAGAGCGGCCAGAGGGCCTCGTTGGCGAAGCCGTAGTAATAGCCCCGTTCTTCCTCCGGGGTCAGCCAGACGCGGCGCAGGGTGTATTCGGGATCTTCCGGCGGCACTGCCAGCCGGCCCCGCTCGTCGGCGGCGTCGCGGTCGGCGCTGCCGCTGCCGTGCCCCACCCAGACCCCGCCGCAGGCACGCATCAGCGGATCGATGGCCGTGGTCAGGCCGCTCGCTGGCCGCAAACAGCGGATCTCATCGCCCTCGTAGATGTGGATGAACGGTTCGCGATTGGCCACCACGACCAACCGCACGCCGTCAAGCCGGGCGCGGGCGACAGCCTCCAGCCGTTCGCGGGTCCAGGTCATAGGCTTCTCCTCCGTTAGATCGAATCGTTTGCCGGGATGAGCCGCTCTGGGCTGCCGCGAACCCGTACTCGACGGGCCGCCAGAACCGCTCTGACGGCCCGCCAGTCAGCGGGAACGGGTAGAAACACGCCGGCCTTCGCACGACCGACGCGGTTTCCGGAGATTGCAACCGGCATGCCAAGACCGGGCGAACGAGCAATTAAGTCGCAAGTGGCACGCTGGCTGCAAGTTGGGCGAATAGGGCCAGAGCGGTTCGGGGCGCGCCCCCGCGCGCCGCCCTGGCGAGAAGCTGTTCGCGACGAACAGCTTCTCGCCAAGGTGAGGGAATGGAAGTTGCTACTGGGATCGTGAGTGGGCCA
>JAEUIF010000785.1 GCA_016795185.1 Planctomycetia bacterium
CTGAATGGCGGGCCGGGCTGGAGCTTTTTCCACCCGGCGGGAGTGGTCCGCACAGCGGACCCTCCGGCATGCTGTAGCTGTCGGGTCCGCTGTGCGGACCACAGCGCCCGGTGCTACGCCCCTCGGCGAACCGCTCTAAACTGTGAGCGGGCGCGAAGCGGGAAGCGGCGCATTACTTACCCAGCGGCACCGCGTAGTCGACGAAGCCGATCATCATCTCTTCCCAGGTCTGGTCGCCCCAGCGCACTTGCTTCGTTGGATCGGGGTTGTTCGGATTGTTGGCCGAGTTGTCGAAGTACGCCGAACAGTCGATGCGCGTGCCCGCTGGCAGCAGCAGCGGTTTGTCGAGGCGGTAGTTGGCCTGCCAACCGAAGTCGTAGCGCGGCACGGACAGCAGCACGTCTTCCTTGCCGTTGGGCGGCGTCACGCGGTACTCGAAGCTCTTGCCGCGCAGGTGCATGTGCGGCAGCATGCTCAGCAACTGCACCTCCTCGGCGAAGGTCGTCGTGGAGGTCACCTGGTAGTTCGCGTCGCCCGGCGGGATGGCGATGCGCCGGCCGGCGATGGCCCGCGTCCGGGCTTCGTGCTTCGGCGGTTCCTTGGCGAAGATCAGGCCGACCGACGAGCGGTCCTTGACCTCGGTGCCGTTCGGCGTGTAGTGCATCTGAAAGACGATGGCCGAGCCCTTGGGAATCTTCTTGGCCGTGCCGGCGGGCAGCACCGTGGGTAGCTCGCCGGGGGCCTGCGTGGCGATCAAGCCGTCGCCGATGCCGTCGCGCGCGTTGCCCTTGGCCAGCGTGCGGGCGTAGACGAGGATGTGATGCACCACGGCGCGGTTGCCCGGCCGCGCTTCGACCGCCTGCACCCACATGTCTTCCTTGAAGTTGGTCGGCACGATGAAGTACTGATACGGCACCCCGCCGCGCGGCGTCTGCGCCGGGACGGTGAACTCGCGCGGCATGGTGAAGACCACGTCGGGCTTGCCGATGGTCCACTCGACGCTGGCGAATTCGCGCGCCGCTGGCAGGTCTTTCGCGTCGCCTTCCGGGCAGCCGGCATCCACCCAGGCCAGCAGCGTGTCGGCGTCGGCTTTCGGTAAGCTGCGGTCGTTGCTGAACTTGCCGTGCTTGGGATCGGCGTGCCAGGGCGGCATGCGGCGTTCCTGCACCACTTCCCTGATGGTGCCAGACCAGGCGGCGGCATCGTCGTAGGTCAGCAGCGCCATCGGGCCGATTTGCCCGGGCCGATGGCACTCCTGGCAGTGCTTTTGCAGCACCGGCGCAACGTGCTTCGTGAACGTCACCTGCCCCTCGGCCTTCGGCTTGACCGGGCGGCCGATCAGGCAGCCGGCGACAGCGGTCTGTGCGGTGCCGACGGGCTTGCCGGCCAGGACTTCGTCGAGGGCTTCCGCCAGGTCGCGACGCGTGGGCTTGGCCCTCTGGTAGCCGATGCCGTACTGGTCATCGATGCGGCCGACGTAGCGGACGGCCCGCTCGCCGTCGAGCACGTAGACCTCCGGAGTGCGCTGCGCCGCGAAAGTGTCCGCGACCTTGCCGGCGTCGTCCTTGAGGACGGGGAAAGGCAGGCTGTGCTGCTTCGCGTGTTGCGCGATCTCTTCGGCGGTATCCTGGCGGTTGCTGTTGATGGCCAGGAACTGCACGCCCTTCTCGGCGTATTCCTTGTGCAGTTCGACCAGGCGCGGCATGTAGTAGTTATTGATCGGGCATTGCGTGCCGACGAAGACCACAACCACCGCCTTGCGGTCCTTGAAGTCGGCCAGGGAAACCGGCTTGCCGGCCGCATCGGGCAGCGTGAAGTCCGCGATCTTCTTGCCGAACTGCGCGGCGGGTTCGTTCTTGCCCGCGTTCGCGGTCTGGGCATCGGTGCGCGAGGCCCGCGCTGAAAACAGGCCAACGACCACGGCCAGCGCCAGGCCGCACAGCGAACCGCACTTTACGTACCGCATGGAACAATCCTCGCACGGACCCGGAAAGCAGGGAAGGGCAGGCTATCCGCCCATACCCGATCAAACCCCGTGAGGTTTCAGAAAGATC
>JAEUIF010000801.1 GCA_016795185.1 Planctomycetia bacterium
TGGTTGGGTGCCATGCCCTCGGCCCTGCGTGGGCATGAGCACGTCGCAGGCTTCACATGCCCACGCTGGGCCGTGGGCATGGCACCCAGACAGACTTACCGTGGAGCTACCAGTCCCTTGAAACTGCACTAAGGGCCGGGCGGTTGGGGAAAGTTCGGCCCCGGCTCGACTCCCAGGGCAGCCAATTCCGGCCGTACGCGCGTCTCGAAGCATTCGGGGCAGATGCCGTGGCTGACCTGTGCCCGGGAATGCGCGGCGATGTAGGCTTCCAGCTGCTGCCAGTAATTCCGGTCGTCGCGCACCCGCTTGCAATAAGCGCAGACGGGCAGCAGTCCGTCGAGTGTTTGCACTTGTTTCAGCGCCTCTTCCAGTTCCGCGATCTTGCCGGCCAGGCGCTGCTGCAATTCGACGATGCGCCGGCCTGCCTGCAAGCGGGCGCGCAGCTCCAGATGATTCACCGGCTTCGCCAGGTACTCGTCCGCGCCGGCTTCCAGACCTGCCAGCAGGTCCGTGTCCGCAGTTCGGCCGGTCAGCAAAATAATGTAGCTGCCGGCGAGTCGGGGGACCGCGCGCACCAGACGGCACAACTCCAGGCCGTCCAGCCGCGGCATGTTCCAGTCGAGCAGCAGCAGTGCGGGGGCGTCGGGCCGTTGCAGGATGTCCCAGGCTGGGGCGCCGTCGTCCACGGCCACGACCTCGTAACCCCAACTGGTCGCCAGCTGGCGCAATGCGCTGCGCGCCGCCTCGTTGTCTTCCGCGATCAGCAGTTTCGCCATGCTGCTCCCCGGCGCTTGGCCCGGGCGAAGACTTCGCGCGGCGGTCCTCGAGAGCGCGACGCCACCGGCCGGCCGACCCGCGCTTCGATAACCAGAATTACGACCCACGCCGCGCGACGGTTCACGAAGTCCCGGCCAGCGTCGGCTGCGCCGGGCCAAGCGGGGCGCGGCGCACCTCCTGCAACACCGCTTCCAGCTGCATCGGCGACACGGCTTCCTTCTCCTCGCGCACCCGGATCCGCAGCACCGACAGCGACCGCCCCTGCAAGGCGTACTGGTCGCCGGCCGCCAGCGCTTTGGGCTCGACTCCGTCCTCGGCGGTATCGATCAGCCGTTCCCAGTAATGCTCGCTTTTCGTTGCCGGGAGGGTGAACGTGACACCCTCGTGATGCGCGTTCAACAACAGCAGCAAGGTCTCGCCGACGATCGGCTCGCCGCGTTCGTCCAGGTCGCCGATCAGGTCGCCCGCCAGGCGCACGCCGAGTGAACGCACGAAGCCGGCGTTCCAGGCATCATCCGACATTTCCTGTCCGGAGGGGTCGATCCAGGAGATGTCCTTGACGTCCGAACCGCGAATGCCGCGCCCCTGGAAGAATTTGCGCCGCTGGAAGACCGGCTGCGTCCGCCAGAGCGTCGTCACCTTGCGGACGAAATCGAGAAACGCCTGCTGCTCCTCGTCCAGTTCCCAGTTGAGCCAGGTCAGCTCGTTGTCCTGGCAATAGGTGTTGTTGTTGCCCCGCTGCGTGTGGCTCAACTCATCGCCGCCGCAGATCATGGGCACGCCCTGGGAGAGCAGCAGCGTGGCCATCAGGTTGCGCTTCTGCCGCGCCCGCAGCGCCTGGATGCCGGCATCGTCCGTGGGGCCTTCCGCGCCGCAATTCCAGCTATGGTTGTCGTTGGCGCCGTCGCGGTTCTCCTCGCCGTTGGCCTCGTTGTGCTTCTCGTTGAAGCTGACGAGGTCTTGCAGCGGGAAGCCGTCGTGACAGGTGATGAAATTAATGCTGGCGTACGGCAGCCGGCCGGTCTGCTGGTAGAGGTCGCTGGAGCCGGACAGCCGGGTGGCGAACTCCGAAACCGTGCCGCCGTCGCCCTTCCAGAACTTGCGGACGCAGTCGCGGTACTTGCCGTTCCACTCGGTCCAGAGCACGGGGAAGTTGCCCACCTGGTAGCCGCCGTCGCCCAGGTCCCAGGGTTCGGCGATCAGCTTGACCTGCGACAGCACCGGGTCTTGATGGATGATGTCGAAGAACGCACCCAGCTTATCGACGGCGAACAGCTCGCGGGCCAGGGTGCTGGCGAGGTCGAAACGGAAGCCGTCGACGTGCATCTCCAGCACCCAGTAGCGCAGGCTGTCCATGATGAGTTGCAGCACGCGCGGGTGGATCATGTTGAGCGTGTTGCCGCAGCCCGTGAAGTCCATGTAGTAGCGGCGGTCCTCGGGCGACAGCCGGTAATAGGCGGCGTTATCGACGCCGCGCAGCGACAGCGTCGGTCCCAGCTGGTTGCCCTCGCCGGTGTGGTTGTAGACCACGTCGAGAATCACCTCGATGCCGGCGGCATGCAGCGAGCGCACCATCATCTTGAACTGGTGGACGGCGTCGCGCGGCGCGGCGGCCGAAGCGTAGCCGGGGTGCGGCGCGAAGAAGGCCAGCGTGTTGTAACCCCAGTAGTTGCTCAGGCCGCGCTCGCCCAGGTGCCGGTCGTTGACGAAATGATGCACCGGCATCAACTCGACCGCCGTCACGTTCAGGTCGGTCAGGTGCTTGATGGCCGCCTCGGAAGCCAGCCCGGCGTAGGTGCCCTGGAACTTCTCGGGAACGCTCGGCAGCCGTTTGGTGAAGCCCTTGACGTGCGTTTCGTAGATCAGCGTCTTGTGCCAGGGCGTGCGCGGCGGCCGGTCGTCGCCCCAGGTGAAGGCCGCATCGACCACCGCCGCGAGCGGCGCGTAAGCGGCGTTGTCGCGGGGATCGAACGCCTGGTCGGCCGCGTCGTCGCCGATGGTGTAGCCGAACAGCGAATCGTCCCAGCGCAGCTCGCGGCCGATGGCCTTGGCGTAGGGATCGAGCACGACCTTGTTCGGGTTGAAGCGCTGGCCCTGGGCCGGGTCGTAGGGGCCATGCACTCGGTAGCCGTACAGCTGTTCCGGCTGTACATCCGGCAAGTAGGCATGCCAGACCTGGTCGGTCTGTTCGGGCATGACGATGCGCAGGCTTTCACCCGTCGCTTCGGCCGCGTCGAACAGGCACAACTCAACCTTCGTGGCATGCTCGGAAAACAACGCGAAGTTGACGCCGGCCCCGTCCCAGGTGGCTCCCAGGGGATAGGGCCGTCCCGGCCACACACGCATAATCCACTCCTCCGTAGTCCGCTGGTGCAAATCACCGCTGCTCGGCTAGTGCAGTTCGCGGACGGGTGTAGCACCTGTTGCTACGGCCCGCACCGCGGACCATACAATTTACCGTTGGGTCCGCTGTGCGGACCGCTCCAGCCGGTCGCAAACTGCTTTGAATCAAGCAAACGCAATGCCAGTTGCGAACGAATCTGCCCCAACGTGGCACGAGGGTTGCGTGGTGATGAGCAGACGACTTCCCGGCCTGGCGGTTCCTGGCGGCACCGGCAAGCGATTTGCACATTAATCCTGTTCACCGAAGCCGCCGTCGCCCGGCAGCTAGTGCAAAGTCCAAGGAGTGATTGCCTGACCGGCGGCAGTACGTCGGGCTTTCCAGCCCGACCCGCAGCGCCGGTGATCCGCGGTGTCGGCGAGCGGGCGCGGCCAGCCTTTGGCGCGACCTGTCGGGCTGGAAAGCCCGACGTACTTCAGGCAGCCACTCCCTGGACGCTGCACCAGGCACGCCTGGTATTCATCCGCTTATCCCTGGGGCGTTCATGACTGTTCTCGATGGACAAGCAATCGCCCGCCTGGGCAGCGCGCCGAACTACAGCGAGCGCGTGCTGGTGCTAACGCCTCCTGGCGGCGAAGCTGGGCTGATCGAAGATGTGCTGCGGCGCGACGGCCTGCCGCGTTGCCGACTCGCCAACCTGTCCGCGCTGTGCGCCGAGTTCACGCGCGGCGCGGGCGCTGCCGTCATCGCCGAGGAAATGCTGACGCCGCCGGTCATGCAACAGCTGGCAGAGACCCTGGGCCGCCAGGGCGAATGGTCCGATTTCCCACTCCTGATTCTCTTCGGCGAAGTGGGCCGCTCTCCCGACGTGGCTGCACGCATGCTGAACCTGCTGGAACCGCTGGGCAACGTGGCGATCCTCGAACGCCCCGTGACGCCGACGGCGCTGATCGGCGCGCTGCGGGCGGCGCTGCGCGGTCGGCGGCGGCAGTATCAGGTGCGCGACCTCCTCGCCCAGCGGGAGCGCGACCTGGAGCGCCGCCAGCAATTCCTGAGCCTGCTGGCGCACGAAGTCCGCAATCCGCTCGGTGCGATCCAGCAGGCGACGGAGATCCTGAAACGACTGGGAGCGCCGACCAACCAGGCGGTCGAGCAACGCACCATCATCAGCCGGCAGACCGCGCGCCTGGCCCGGTTGATCGACAACCTCCTGGACGTCTCCCAGTTGCTGTTGGGCAACCTGAAGCTGCGCGCCGCGCCGACCGACCTGCGCGACATCGTCCGCGAGGCGCTGCAAGGGCTGCGGGGTGAACTGGACGGGCAACCCGTGCCGCTGGCCTACCAGCAAAGCCCCGAACCGCTGCCGGTGTCGGCCGAGGCCGCACGCCTGGCCCGCTCACTCCAGGACATCCTGACCGCCGCCCTGTTGCTGGCCGCGCCGGGCAGCCAGTTTCAGTTGCGGCTCTCGCGCCAGGAGCGCGAAGCCGTACTGCAACTGAGCAGCTCCGACCGGCAACTGGCTCCCGCACTGGCGGCGCGCCTGCTTGACCCCGGCCCTGAGAATGGCGAACTGCTTCCGGCGGACGCCCAGCCGGCGCTGCGCGTCGCGCTGGGCCTGGCCGGCAAGGTGCTCGAACTGCACGGCGGCGTGGTGTCGCTGCTGCACGAGCAACCCGGCGGCGGTACGCTGGCGCTGCGCTTCTCTCTGCTGGAAGGCGCACCCTCGTCCACCGCGGAAACCGTCCCGACGCCACTCCCGGGCGCGCCGAGCCGGGTACTGATCGTCGAAGACAACGTGGACGCGCGCGACAGCATGCAGCTGCTGGTTCAGCTCTGGGGCCATCGCGTCCAGACCGCAAGCACCGCCGAGCAAGGCATCCAGCGGGCGCTGCGCGAGCGCCCCGACGTGGCCCTGGTGGACATCGGCCTGCCCGATGCGGACGGCTACGAAGTGGCGCGTCGGCTGCGCGCTGCGTTCGGGCCGAACATCCTGCTGCTGGCCATGACCGGCTTCGGCCCACCGCACGATTCGCCGCGCGCCCAGGAAGCCGGCTTCGATCTGCACCTGGTCAAGCCGGTGGATCCGCGTGCCCTGTATGCTCTGCTGCGCAACCCGCACGTTGTCCGCCTCGGTTCGTAGTGCCGACGCTCTGCCCTGCCGCCCCGCGTCTTGCCGTATCGCAGGCACACGGATTGCTTTGTGTTCGGTCACCACTTCGCCTCAGCCGCCCGATTTCCGAAACGTACACCGGCAGCACCGCTGGCTTGCTGTCAGTCAAGGCGCGGGCAATCATCCGCGCATTCGCAGGCATGCCGTTGCCCAGGCGGCGCATCTCGGCCATGATTGGATGGAATTGCGGCATCGGCCGCTGAATTTCGACGAAGGAAAAGGTGGTATGAAGCTAACGCCGACCGCCGCGTTGGGCGCGATCGAACAATGCTGTCGCCGCTTGGGCGAACGGCTGCCCGAAAATCGCCAACCCCCGGAGCAAGCGACGCTGGTCACCCAGGTGCTCCACGAAGCGGGCCTGGGTACGCCGCTGGTCGCTTGCCGGATCGGGAACGGCAGGGGCTACCTACACGTACTCGATGGGGACGGACAGCCGCGCCCGGCCTGGGCCGCCGCGCTGACCGGCCTCTTGGAGCCAGCGCGGTTGCCGGCGTCGCTGCCGCTGGTGGCGGACGGCATCGCCTTGCCCGGGCACACGCTGGCCATCGAGCAGCGCGTCTGGCAGGAGACGACGGGCGTGGTGGTGGCCTGCGCGGTGCGCGCGGACCAACCGGCGGACGAAGTCGTCCCACTGCGCCAGCTGCTGGCCGTTTGTGCCGCGCAGGTGCTGCCCTACGTCGCCCTGCACGCGCGCGAACGCGCGCTGGCCGACTGCCGGGAGGAACTCGCGGGCGAGCTGTCCAACGCCGACCTGGGTACGCTGGCGCAACCGCTGGCCCACGAGTTCAACAACTTTCTGAACAACCTGGTGCTGCACCTGGCGGTGCTCGAACATCAGCTGGGCGAAGCCTACCGGCCCAAGCTGGCCCAGGTGCGTCAGCTGGGGACCGAGATCGCGCAGCTGGTCAAGCGCTATCAACAGTATCGCCAGCGCCATGCAGCCAACCCGCAGGCGGTGGACCTCAACGTCCTGCTGCGCGAAGCGCTCCAGGCCGCGGCCCGGCCCGACCCGCGCCGGCCGGAAACCGGGCCGCCGCGCGTGACGCTGGACCTGTCGCCCGACCTTCCCGGACTGATGGGCACAACCGCCGACGTGCGCCGCTGCTGCACCTTCCTGATCGCCAATGCCCTGCGCGCCGCCGAGACGGGCCAGGTGCGCGTGCGCACCGAGTTGACCGACCAGCGCCTGCTGCTGCACGTGGAGGATGAAGGCCCCAGCGCCGCGCCCGACGACCTCCATCAGCTCTTTGAACTGGGCAAGAAATCCCGTCCCGGCACGGAACCGCTCGAACTGGCCGCATGCCAATCGATCGTGCGCCGCATGGGCGGCCGACTCCAGGCCGCCAACCGCGCGGAAAAAGGCGTGGGCATCACGGCCGACTTCCCCGTGCCGCCGCGCTGAGCGCCGTTTCGTTCGCCCTTGGGTACACGCTTTGCGGACATTCTCCGAAGAGTTCGGCCCCCAGAGCCTGTGCGAAACGGGGACGGGACTCGTTGTGCGAAGCACCCTGCGGGCCGTTCCGGCAACGAGTCCCGACCCCTTTTCGCACAGGCCCTCAGGCGCGGGCCGATGGAGCATTCATGCAAAGGAGTACCACCCATGTCTTGTCGGCACCTCATCTCCCTGACCGCGGCGCTGGTGCTGCTGCTGCCCTTGGCGGCGCAGGAACAACGTGAACAGAACGCCGCTCCGAAGAACCCTGGCGACCGACCGCAGGCGCAAGATCAGCGCCACATGCACCTGGACCGCACGGCGAAGCTGCTCAACGAGTGCATGCTGCACTGCCAGATTTGCGCTGCGCATTGCGGCAAGCTGGTCGAGGAAGGCAAGAAGGAGCATTTCCAGTCGATGAAGCTCTGCGCGGAGTGCGCGGAAGTGTGCGCGCTGACGGGCAAGCTGGCCATCTGCCGCAGTGCGGTGCTGGGCCACCAGGCGGAAGCCTGCGCGAAAATTTGCGAGCGCTGCGCCGAGCAGTGCGAGAAATCGGGCGGCGATGAAGCGATGAAGGCCTGCGCCAAGTTCTGCCGCGATTGCGCCAAGGCTTGCCGTGAACTGAGCGCCAATGAATTGAAAAACCAGGCCGAGCAGGAACGGCGCTAAGAGTCTGTCCCATCAGGTTTCTCCCCTCGCCCCTTGCGGGAGAGGGGTTGGGGGTGAGGGGTGGAAGTGCCCGTGAATTTGCCGTTTACCCCTCACCCCAACCCCTCTCCCGCAAGGGGCGAGGGGCTTCTGGGACAGACACTAAATGACAATCGCTACCGCACGAGAACCAACGGGGTGACTATGTAATTCGACAAAGTCACCCCGCTGGTTCTGCCGTGCAGCTGCCGGAACTCAACTACTTGTTGCGACGAATGCGCGCAGGCGGCGCGGGCCGATGGAATAGCTCCTGCCAACTGTTGATTTCAATGAGACGCTTGGCCAGCAGTTCCAGTTGCTCGATATCATTGATCGCATTCAAGGCAGCAGCAGTTAGGTGATCGGGCGAACCGAATTTCGATTCGCCAAGTATCAGCAATAGCTTCCTTGCTTCCTCAAGCCGCCCTTCAGCAAGAATCATCTGGTATCCGGAGGATTCTCTCATCGCCACCACTCCTGCGAAGAGTTGGGCCAGTACCGGCGGCGACCGCCAGCCGGACAGCACGAAAGCAGTTACTTCTTGCGGCGCGAGCGGCTACGCGGTGCGGGTTGACCGAGCAGTTCCTGCCAGCTATTGACCTGCTCCAGGCGCGCAGCCAGCTGTTCGAGAGTTTCCAAATCATGAATTTGATCAAGCAGGGCCTGTGATGGTGCAGTCGGAGGGCCAAAACGCGCCCGGCCTGCGGAAATGAGGACTTTCTTCGCGCCTTCCTCTCGCCCTTCAGCCCGGCCTTCGGCCAAAATTAGCTGGTATCCCGATGATTCGCGCATGGCAACCACTCCTGCAAACAGCTGGGCCAGTGCCGTCGGCGGCAATCGCAAGCCGGCCAGCACGAAGGCGGCGTTCATCAATTGCCCGCCGGTCGCCGGCTCCGTCTCCTCGCGCAGGCGGTGATCCATCCGGCGAATGACGGTGGGCAAGGCGGCATCGTCCACGGCGCAGAGCGGCGCCAGCGGCAAGACCGCCAGTCCGCCCCGCAAGACCGGCTCGACCGGCAACTGCCAGACCCGGACAACGCCGAAGCGAAACTCCAGGGTCCGCTGGCCGTCCGGCAACTGCCGGACGTAGTCGTCGCTGGGCACGGACGAGTGCGCCGACGGGTGCAACAGGATGGCCACGCTCCGCACTGGCAAATCGTGCCGCACGTCCAGCAGCACATTATACTGCAACATCCGGCGGACCAGCGAGTCGTCTCCGCTGGACTGGAACTCCAGGTGCAGCAGCCAGGGTTCCGGGCCGCCGACATGAATGACCTTGTCGCCGGCCGCCGTGACCGTCGAAACGTCGGCGTCGATCAGCGTCACTGGCTCAACGGCCGGCTGGCCGAGGAACGGCAGCCAGTCGCCCGGCCGGATTTCCAGCAGGGCCTTCATTGTCGCATCGCGCGGCTTCGACATGGGCGAACCTCGCACCACTTTGTCTCAAAGGCCCCTCGCCCCTTGCGGGAGAGGGGTTGGGGTGAGGGGTGGATTCGCCCGGCAACTCGCTCACGCTCGTACCCCTCACCCCAACCCCTCTCCCGCAAGGGGCGAGGGGGAAGGTTCAATAGCTGTATTCCAGGCCGAAGCTCAGCACATGCGCCCAGAAGTCCGTGCCCTGGATGCGGAGTTCCGGCCGTGCTGGCCCCGTCAGGCCGACGCCCGGCACGAACGCGATGGCCACCGCCTGTGTCGGGTTGATGATGCGGTCGATCTGGTCCCCTGGCCGGGCCACGCTGCTCACGTACAGGAAGCCGTAGCTCATGGTGGCCCGCAGGGAGTTCGTCACCCGGTAGCCCAGCTGGATGTCCAGTTCCGGAGCGAAGGCGAACTGGCAGCGGTTGTGCCGGCCGATGTTGGTGGGCAGCGCGAAGTAGCCGCCGGCAAAAGTCGTCGTCGGCCCGGTCGAGTCCGTGAAATCGTTCGTGATCGTTTGACCGTTGACCTTGACCTGCTGGTCCATCCAGCCGACGGCCAGCTTGAGCGCCGCCGACAGGCTCAGCCGGTTCGCCTCGTACTCCGCGCGGACGCCGAACTGGCCGCTGTAGAAGTTGTTCAGCGCGTCGAACTTGTCCTCGGTGACGAAGGTGGCATCCGGCGCGGCGGGCACGCCGGCCGACAGGACATCGGGGCTCGAAGTCGCGAAGACCAGGTTCTCGGTCAGCTGCAACCAACGGAAGCCAGCCAGCCACCGCACCCGGAAGCTATTGTCCGCGTAGCCGCCGAACACGCCATTCAGTTCGCCGCCTTGCAGCCGGCTGGTGATCGAGAGAAAGGCCGCGCCGCTAAACGTATCGGTGCCGCCTACGTCAACCAACGGCTCCGGGGTGGACAGATGACTGGAGGACTCCGCGCCGGTATTCGCATCAATGTACGGCACTGCCAGCACAAACAGGCCGGCGGCGGGCAGGAACGTGTCGCGGTCGAGGGTGCTCGAACCGAAGAACTGGTAGCTCGCCTCCCAGCCTACGGACTGGCTGCCGTCGCGCCAGCCGCCGAGGGTGAACCGGCCGCCGGGACGCATGCCGACATCGAGGGTTTCCGCGCCGATGACCACGGCGGTCCCCGGCCCCAGGATGCCCTCGCCGGCCAGACCGCTGATGGTCACCAGCGGCGCCGACACCGGCGTATCGCTGATCGACCACAGCTGAAACTCGGCCCGGCCCCAGAAGCCTCCACCCGCGGTCGGCGCTTCCTCGTAGTAGACCACGGGCGGCTCGGTTAGCGGCGCCTGGGCCGACACGGTGGTTGCTGCCAGCAAGCAGCCGAGCATTCCTTGCAGAAAGTGATTCTTCATGGCAGGGCCTCATCCTTGAGCACCGGCCGCGCGCCCGGAACATTCGGACGGAGCGGACCGCACCGCGACCTCCTCATCTTCGTCAGGGTTAGATCGACCGCTGCAACCGGCCTTCTGGATCGCGCCCGGTGTTGGAGCGCGGAATAGTCCGCAGCTTCGCACCAGTTGCAGCGAAGATGCACACGGTAGCGACCGTGACGGTTGTAACGATTGCGCAGCCCGGTGCCTGGCCGACCGCTTGCACCCTGTCCGCGTCTTGCAATTCGTCCCCAGGACGATACTCTGTCTCCGTTCGCCCCAGTCTCTCCTTCCAGGAAAGGTTCCCGCCGATGAAGACTGCTCTCTCCTTTCGTCTCGCCGCGCTGCTGGCGCTGGTCGGTGTCGTGACCGTCCAGGCCCAGGGCAACAGTCCAGGCGTCGTCTACGACGGCTTCGACGGCCCCGGCAAGGGCAAGCATATCGTCCTGGTGTCCGGTGACGAGGAGTATCGCTCGGAAGAAGCCCTGCCGCAGCTGGGCAAGATCCTGGCCAAGCACCACGGCTTCAAATGCACCGTGCTGTTCGCCATCGACCCCAAGGACGGCACCATCAACCCGAACGTCTCCGACAACATTCCCGGCCTGGAAGCGCTGAAGACCGCGGACCTGATGATTATCTTCACCCGCTTCCGCAACCTGCCCGACGAGCAGACCAAGCACATCATCGACTACGTCGAAGCGGGCAAGCCGGTCATCGGCCTGCGCACGTCCACGCACGCTTTCAACTTCAAGAACTCCAAGGACTACGCCAAGTGGACCTGGAACGGCAAGGACAAGGACTTTGAAGGCGGCTTCGGCCGGCAGGTGCTGGGCGAAACCTGGCTGAGCCACCACGGCAAGCACGGCAGCCAGAGCACGCGGGGCATCATCGCCAAGGGCCAGGAGGACAACCCCCTCGTCCGCGGCATCAAGGACGGCGACATCTGGGGACCGAGTGATGTTTATGGCGTGCGCTTGCCGCTGCCGGGCGACAGCAAGCCGCTGGTGCTGGGCCAGGTGCTCGAAGGCATGAAGGCCGACGACAAGCCGGTGGCCGGCAAGCAGAACGAGCCGATGATGCCGGTGGCCTGGACCAAGACCTTCAAGAGCGCCCAGGGCAAGGAAGGGAAGGTCTTCGCCACGACGATGGGCGCGTCGCAGGACTTGCAGAGCGAGGGCCTGCGGCGGTTGCTGGTCAACGCCAGCTACTGGGCGGTGGGCCTGGAGGACAAGATTCCGGCCAAGGCCAACGTCGAGCTGGTCGGCGAATACAAGCCGCTGCCCTTCAAGTTCGGCGGCTTCACCAAGGGCCTGAAGCCCGCGGACCTGGCGATCAAATAACGGGCTGCTCCGTTGTAGGGTCCGCTGTGCGGACCGTCGCCCCTTGCCCCAATCGGGGGCGACAATCCGCACAGCGGACCCTACAAGCTCCGTTCCGCACCGGGTAGCTTTCGCCGTAACAGACGGTCGAGCCGGCCCGGCCGAGGCCCGCGCCCGCGCGCCGGTCGTTGGCCGTCTCCATCTAAACTCTCCCAGGCCCGCGCGTGCCGCCGGGCCTGTTTTGTCGAACCGGGAAGCCAACATGTCCGAACGGCCGATCCGCAAACTGCTCGTCGCCAACCGCAGCGAAATCGCCATCCGCGTCTTCCGGACCGCGCACGAGCTGGGCATCCGGACGGTGGCCATCTACTCGCACGAGGACCGCTTCGCGCTGCACCGCTTCAAGGCTGATGAAGCTTACCGCGTGGGCAAGCCGGGAGAGCCGATCCGCGCCTACCTCGATATTCCGGGCATCGTCGCCGTCGCGAAGCAATACGGGATCGACGCCATTCATCCGGGCTACGGCTTCCTCTCGGAGAACGCCAGCTTCGCCCGTGCCTGCCAGGAAGCCGGCATCGTCTTCGTCGGGCCGCGCCCCGAGGTGCTCGATCAACTGGGCGACAAGATCGTGGCGCGCGGCATCGCCCAGAGAGCGAACGTGCCGGTGCTGCCGGGCACGGATGCGCCGGTGCAGTCGCCCGCCGAGGCCCGCGCGCTGGCGAAGAAGATGGGCTACCCGGTTATCGTCAAGGCGTCGATGGGCGGCGGCGGGCGCGGCATGCGCGTGGTGCAGAGCGCTGAGGACCTTGGCGAAGCCATCGAGCAGGCGCGGCGCGAAGCCGGCAGCGCCTTCGGGGTGCCCGACGTCTTCCTGGAAAAGTTTCTCCCGCACGCCCGACACATCGAGGTGCAGCTGCTCGGCGACCGCCACGGCGGACTGGTGCATCTCTTCGAGCGCGATTGCTCGGTGCAACGCCGGCACCAGAAGGTCGTCGAGATCGCGCCGGCCGTCAACCTCGACCCCGCGGTACGCCAGCGCATCCTCGACGCCGCCCTGGCCGTAGGGCGCGAAGTCCGGCTCGACAACGCCGGCACCGTCGAGTTCCTGCTCGATACCGACACCGGGAACTTTTACTTCATCGAAGTCAATCCGCGCATCCAGGTCGAACACACCGTCACCGAGGTGGTGACCGGCGTGGACGTGGTCAAGTCGCAGGTGCTGATTGCTGGCGGCCAGCGGCTCTCCTATCCGGAAATCGGCCTGGACGACCAGTCCCGCATCGGCCTGCACGGCTTCGCGATGCAATGCCGGGTGACGACGGAGGACCCCGCCAACAAGTTCATTCCGGATTACGGGCGGCTCAGCCATTACCGCTCGGCGTCGGGCTTCGGCATCCGCCTGGACGCCGGCTCGGCCTTCGGCGGCGCGGTCATCATGCCGTTCTACGATTCGCTGCTGGTGAAGGTGACGGCGCACGGCCTGCGTTTCGTGGATGCCGCCCGGCGGATGGAACGCTGCTTGCAAGAGTTCCGCGTCCGCGGTGTGAAGACCAACATCCCGTTCCTCATCAATCTGGTCACGAACGAGAAGTTCCTCGCCGGCAATTTCACCACCCGCTTCATCGACCAGACGCCGGAACTATTCAAGTTCCCCGAGCGCAAGGATCGGGCGACCCGGCTGCTCAGCTATATCGGCGAGATCATCGTCAATGGCCATCCGGAGGTGAAGGGCCGCAAGATCGCCAGCGCGGATCGCGTCCCGGCGCCGCTCCCGCGGGGCACCGACAGCCTCACGCGCCCGACGCCGAAAGTCCAGCCTGGGCTGCGCGACAAGTTCCTGGAACTGGGGCCGGACAAGTTTGCACGCTGGGTCACGAAGCAAGAGCGCCTGCTGCTGACGGACACGACGTTCCGCGACGCGCATCAATCGCTGCTGGCGACGCGCATGCGCACCGACGACATGCTGCGCATCGCGCCGGCCTACGCCGCCCACCATCACCAGCTCTTCTCGCTGGAAATGTGGGGCGGGGCCACATTCGACACTTCGATGCGCTTTCTCAAGGAATCGCCCTGGGAGCGGCTGGCCGAACTGCGCGAACGCATTCCGAACATCCTTTTCCAGATGCTGCTGCGGGCCGCCAACGCCGTCGGCTACACAAACTATCCAGACAATATCGTCAAGGCTTTCGTCAAGGAAGCGGCGCAGGCGGGCATCGACCTGTTCCGGGTGTTCGACGCGCTGAACTGGGTGCCGAACCTCAAGGTAGCCATTGAAGCGGTGCGCAACGCGGGCATGCTCTGCGAGCCGGCCCTGTGCTACACCGGCGACATCCTCGATCCGCAGCGGTCCAAGTACGATCTGAAGTACTACGTTAATCTGGCGAAAGAGCTGGAGAAGCTGGGTGCGAACCTGCTGGCCATCAAGGACATGGCGGGCATCTGCAAACCCGCCGCCGCCCGCCTGCTGGTCAAGACGCTCAAGCAGGAAGTCGGCGTGCCGATCCACTTCCACACGCACGACACGGCCGGCGGCCAGATGGCAGCCATCCTGTTCGCGGCCGAGGAAGGCGTCGATATTGTCGACGCCGCGATGGGACCGTTCTCCGGCATGACCAGCCAGGTCAACCTGAACACGCTCGTCGAATGCCTGAGGCACACGCCGCGCGACACGGGGCTGGCCTTTGAACCGTTGCGCGCCACGGCCAGCTACTGGGAGCACGTGCGCCGCTACTACGCTCCGTTTGAAGCTGGGCAGCTGGCCGCCAGCGCCGATGCCTATCTGCACGAGATGCCCGGCGGCCAGGCGACCAACCTCTACCAGCAGGCTCAGTCGTTGGGCCTGGAGAACCAGTGGCCTGAAGTCTGCCGGCGCTACGCCGAGGTCAACCAACTGTTCGGCGACATCATCAAGGTGACGCCGACCTCGAAGGTCGTCGGCGACATGGCGCTGTTCATGGCCGCCAACAACCTATCGCCCGCCGAGGTGCTCGAAGGCGAGCGCGAACTGGCCTTCCCCGATTCGGTCGTCGAGTTCTTCGAGGGCCGGCTCGGGCAGCCGCCCGGCGGGTTCCCGAAGGCGCTCCAGAAGCGCATCCTGCGGGACCGCAAGCCGCTACGGGGCCGTCCCGGCGCCAGTCTGCCGCCCGCCGATTTCGCCGCCGCCCGGCAAGAGGTCGAGCGCAAGGTCCGGCATACCATCGGCGAGCGCGACCTGATGAGCTACCTGCTCTACCCGCGCGTCTTCCTCGATTTCGCCGAGCACCAACGGACCTATTCCGACGTCTCCGTGCTGCCGACGCCGGTGTTCTTCTACGGCATGGAGCCCGGTGAAGAAACGAGCTTCGAGATTGAACCCGGCAAGACGCTGATCGTCAAGTTCCTGACCGTGGGCGACGCGCACCCGGACGGCAAGCGCCTGGTCTTCTTCGAGTTGAACGGCCAGCCGCGCGAGGTGCTGGTGCAGGACCGCGCCCTGGGCGAGAAGGTGCAGCGTCGACCGAAGGCGGAGGCCGGCAATCCGCAGCACATCGGCGCGCCGATGCCCGGCCTGGTAGCGCGGGTGGCCACCCTGGCCGGTCAGGAAGTGACCGCCGGGCAAAAGCTCTGCACGCTGGAGGCGATGAAGATGGAGACGACTATTTACGCCGACCGTCCCGGCCGCATCGCCGAGGTGCTGGTTTCGACGGGTATGCAAGTAGACGCGGGCGATCTCTTGTTCCGCCTGGAAGCGCCGACGAAGTGAAGTCGGTTCAGTAAGCAAGCGTGACGGACTGTCCAGGTCCATCGTAGATGAGCATGCAGTGGCTCAGCACATCGCGGCCGAGAACCGCTTGATAGCCCAGAGGCGCGAGATCGTGCGCCAGCATTGCCTGGTTGCGCAGCGTCAACCCAGCGCGACGGCTGCCGGGCGTTGTGCCAATGCTTAGCGTGACTGGGTACTCCGGTATCGGGCCGGCACCAACTGCCCCAACATTCACGAATACAAATCGTGTTGGCTGAATTCCCAGGTTGTACAGTGGCGTTAGCACCTTCGCATCCACTGCCGATGCCTCGGCCCCGGTATCGATCAGTGCCATGACTTTCGCGGCAGGAGGCATGGGCTTGCCGGCCTGTCGCTGGGCCTGAGCATCGGCGAAGGACAGCCCGATGCCGACCTCGATGAACGCGCCGCTGGGCCGAAGTGGGACGATTGAAGTAATCATCAGATTGCCTGCCGTGGAAGCAAATCTTCCGGGAAGTTGCGGTCCAGGTCTCGCGCATCGACCGGTTGAGCCAGAAAGGCCACCCCGAGGGGATAACGTTCTCGTCCCGCCTGACAGGCGTCGTCGAAGGTGTCCCAGACGCTGATAACCTGGTCGCCTTTGATCAGAACGAACCTGCCTTCTTGCCCCTCGGCCAGCAAGCGCGGCAATTCGCGCAAATACGTGCGAATCTCCGCCTTGATCGGTTCGAGCGAGTTCAGCTGTTTTGCGTCCATCGTCGGCTCCTCGGTATGGGTCTGACACCCCTCCACTCGATTCTACGCCGCTGGCCGCCAGGCCGCTACCAGTTCGGCCACCGTCTGGCGCAGCAGCGTCTCGCCGCCAAACTGCATGCCCAGGCCGCGCAGCTTGCGCGTGTCGATCTGGTGCTTGGGCCCGCGATTCACGTCGGCGATGGTGCTGGCGCTGCCGCTCAGTTCGCGCGCGATGCGGGCGACTTCGCGTTCCGCGATGTAGCGGTCGCAGCAGTTGTAGGCTTGCCCGGCGACGGTCTTCGCATCGGCACACAGCAGCAGGTCGGCAGCCTTCGCCACGTCCGCCGCGTGGACTTCCTTGCCGCCCTTCGCGGTGTCGATCGGCTCGCCGCGCAACACCTGGCCGACGAGGTCGTACCAGCGGCTGGCGGCTGGCGGATGGGCCAGGCCGTAGATGCCCGTCGGCCGCAGCGCGCAGATCGGCCAGCCTTGGCCCAGGCCGTAACTGTGGACGAACTTCTCCAGCGCCGCCTTGTGCGCGCCGTAGTGGCTCGTCGGCCAGAGCGGATGCGTTTCGTCGAGCGGCCGGTCGTCGAGGATGACTTCATGGACCGCGCAGGTCGAAATGAAAACGAAACGCGGCACCCCGGCGGCGTGGGCGGCCTGGAACAGCCGCAGCGAGCCCATCAGGTTGACTTCGAGAAAGCGGTCCTGGTCTTGCTGCGCGGAGAAGCGGAAGCCGGACTGCCGTTGCCAGTCGAGCGCTGAATGCACCACGGCCTCGACGCCTTGCAGCAGCGGCGCGATGGCGGCTGCCTCGCCCAGCGACCCCGGCACCCAGGTGACGGCTTCGGCCCACGGCTCCAGGCCGCTCCGGTCGCTGCCCGGCCGGTGCCAGCAGCGCAGCCGATGTCCACCCGCCGCGAAGTGTTTCAGCAAGTAACGCCCCAGGAATCCCGTTGCGCCCGTGATGGCGATGTGCATGACGTTTTGTCCTTTCTCGACCGCGCCGCCCTCTGTAGAAAAGCACCATGCCCGAACTCGAACCCGCGCTGACGTACTCGTTGCTCCTGGCCTGGTGGCAGCAGCTGGGGCTGGCGTTTCTACTCGGCTCCTTCGCGGTGGCCACGTTGTCGGACCTGAAATACCTCTCGGCCCAGCGGGAGTTCGTCGAGGTGTGGCTGCTGTTCCTCGTCGTGGTGCTGGGCTTCGAGGTCTACGACCTGCGCCGCGGCGCGCTCGACCCGCTGGCGTTCGGCGTCAAGTGGGGCCTGATCGCTCTGCTGTCCGCGCTGTCGTACCAGCGCATCGGCCTGTTCCTCCGGCTGGCCTTCGGCGATGTGGCGGCCCTCGCCGCCGCCGCCAGTCTGCTGCCGCCCGTGCTTATCCTATTGCTCTACGCGCTGGCGAAGCTGCTGGGCTGGCTCGGCGGCAAGCTGTTTCCGGGCCGGCGTTACCTGCCCTTCATGCCGATGGTCAGTTTGGCGACGCTGGCCGTGCTGGCGCTCGGCTGGCTTTTGTTTGAAGTACCTTGATCGCCCGGACGATTTTTTTGTATAGTGGATGACGGCGGGCGGATGGCCATTTGCGGCCCCGTGAGAACTCCACGGCTGGGTTCCGTAACCAGACGGAGCAGAACACACAATCGACCCAGTGCGAACAGGGCGACGGGACCACCGAGCTTTGTTCTCAACCGCCACGATGGGCCGGGTGGCCAACCAGCCATCCGGCCTTGCCGTTTTTATGGGAGCGGCGTCAGCCCCAGGCACCGGTCTTCCACGATCTTGAACCAGGTGGAATCGCCTTTGACGTGGGCGACCGCGGCCCCGCAAACCATATCGACCAGTTGCATGACGACATCCGGATGAGACTTGCGCCATTTGGGCTTGCCGGTGAGCGGGACCGCCGGATGATGGCGCGAGTGCAACCCCCGCAACGCGGTTGCAATCGCGTCCAGGAAGTGCCGGTCGTCATTGCGGTCCACCCAGACCGGCTCGTGCAGCGGCCGAGCTGGACTTTCCACGGCCAGGTAGCTTTGACGCAGGTCCACGGCAACCGAGGTGGCGGCGGCCCAAAGCAGTTCGCTGGCAGGCGCGGTTCTCCAGTAGCCGCTGGTCTTGTTGATCGCGCACGCTGCAAAGCGGAACTCGAATTGCCGGGCGATCTCGAAGAAGCCAACCCGATGTGCGGGATAGGCGTGGGTTTTCGAGAACTTAAACTCATAGTTCGCGGGCAAGCCCCAGCGCTGGCGCGCCAGCTGCATGGCTTCTCGAAACCCGTCCGCTTCGGATGCATCGGGCATCCAGACGGCAGCAAGGCTGAAGAACGGGCTCGATACCGGCGAACGGCCTGTGTCGCCCGATTCATCGAAGAAGGTTGGCATGCGCGTGGCGAGGAGTGTGGTTTGCCGGCCTGGACAAGAAGATTCCAACTTCAGCCTGACAATACCCGCCCCAGCCGCGCGGTCAGTTCCTGCCGCGACAGACCGCGCACCAAAAACTTCTTCTCCCGGCTCGTCTCGCCACTGAACAGTTCGAGTTGCGACCGCTTCAGGTCGAGGGCTTCGCGCAGTACCTCCAGCAGCGCCTTGTTGGCCCGGCCGTCCTCCGGCGGCGCGGTCACGGCGACCTTCAGCGAACCGCCCTGCTCGCCCAGCACGCCGGCTTTCCGCGCTCCCGGTTGGGCACGCACCGGCAGCAACAAGCCTTCCGGGTGCTCGCTCAGGACGATCATGTAGCTTCCTTTCGGAACGTGGGCCAAAGCATCGGCACCTGTCGCCGATATGCGGCGTATGCGGGGCCGAAGTCGCGCAGCAGGTCGCGTTCTTCCAGCTGAATGCCGAGCAGGATATAGGCGGTGAATCCCAGGTTGAAGACCAGTCGGCCCACGGTGAGGGCAGGCACGGCCCAGAGGAGCAGCAGCGCGCCGAGCATCAGCGGATGCCGGACCCGGCGATAGAGCCAGGGCTGTCGCAACGCTGGCGGTAGATAGGCGCGGCCCCGCGCAAAGCACCAGACTTGCCGCACGCCGGTCAGGTCGAAGTGGTCCAGTTGCCAGGACGCCACGAGCAGTAGCAACGCGCCCAGCCCGGCGGCGAGCAACGATAGGACGACCGTGACCGCATGCGCCGACCAGAGTTCCGTCGGCAGCGGACGCCATTGCCCGCAGAGCAAGGCCAGCGCCAGGCTGCTAGCGAGCACGTAGGTGCTGCGTTCGACGACCTCGGGCACCAGTCGCGTCCATCGGCGCTTGAAGCCTTGCCGGGCCATGCCGCTGTGTTGCAGACCGAACAGCGTAAGCAAGCCGAGATTGATCGAGATTGCGACGGCAGGCGCGGTGTCCGGGCCACGGTCCAGCGTGCGCGGCAGGCCGGGAACATTGCCGAGAAACGCCACCAGATATAAACCGGCGGCGACGAAGGCGAGATAGCAGGCGATGCCGTAGAGCAAGGCGAGGAAACGGAGCATGGCGGTCCCTCGCCCGGTTTAGCTCAAGCCTTCAAACAGCACGCTGCCCAGCCGCACCAGGGTAGCCCCTTCCTCCACGGCGATCTCGAAGTCGTTGCTCATGCCCATCGAGAGATGCCGCAGGTCGTGTGGCGCGCCGAGGTTGTTCGCCAGCTGGTCGCGCAGCGTACGCAATTCCGCGAACGTGGGCCGGCAGCGCTCCGGGTCATCCTCCGGGGCAGCCATCGTCATCAGGCCACGGACGTGGACGAACTTCAGCCGTGCGAGTGGCTCCGGTAGTTGCAGCACGTCGTCCGGCGCGAAACCGCCCTTGGATGCTTCCCGGCTGGCGTTCACTTCCAGCAGCACATCCAGGGAAGCCCCGCGCCGCTCGGCTTCCTTCTCCAGCGCTTCGAGCAGACGCGGGCTATCGACGGAGTGCATCAGGTGGATGAGGGGCAGGGTGCGTTCGACCTTGTTGCGCTGCAAGTGGCCGATCAGGTGCCACCGCACGTTGGTTGGCAAAGCGGCGGCCTTGCGCCAGAGTTCTTGCGGCCGGTTCTCGCCGAGGTCGAGCAGGCCGAGTTCGGGTAGGAGGGCTGCCACGGCTTCCGGAATCGTCTTGGTGACGGCGACCAGCGTCACGTCGCCGCGCGGCCGCCCGACGCGCTGGCAAGCGGCGGTCAGCCGGGCTTCGACCGCTTGCAGCCGTTCGCCGAGGACGGAACGCAGCGTGCTTTCGTTCATCGGCATGATGGAAAACGGCGAAGCCGCACGGCTGGTCGTCGCATGGTTGCTGGACCTGCCCTGCGGCTTCACCGGCAATTGTTCGTAGTTCCGCCTTCAGGCGGCGAGCGACTCGACCGCCTGAAGGCGGAACTACGAACGGGAATCGAAACAAAGCTATTTCCCCAGCGCCGCCTGCGCCGCCGCCAGGCGGGCCACCGGCACGCGGAACGGTGAACAGCTGACGTAATTCAGCCCGATCTTGTGGCAGAACTTGACGCTGTCCGGGTCGCCGCCGTGCTCGCCGCAGATGCCGATCTTCAGGTCGGGGCGCGTCGCCCGGCCCTTCTCGACACCGATTTTCATCAGCCCGCCGATGCCGTCCTGGTCGATGGTCGCGAACGGGTCGCTGGCGATCACATCCGCCTTCTTCGGGTCGGTGTAGGCCGAGATGAACGGGCCGTAGTCGTCGCGGCTCATGCCCAGCGTGGTCTGCGTCAGGTCGTTCGTGCCGAAGCTGAAGAACTCCGCCGACTGGGCGATGGCGTCCGCCGTCACGCAGGCGCGGGGCACCTCGATCATGGTGCCGACCATGTACTCGACCTTGGTGCTCGTCTCGGCGAAGACCTTGTCGGCCGTCTCGCGGACGATCTTCTCCTGGTGCGTCAGTTCCTTCTTGAAGCCCACCAGCGGGATCATCACCTCGGGCAATACCTTGACGCCTTCCTTCTGTACCTGGACCGCCGCCTCGAAGATCGCCCGCGCCTGCATGGCGGTGATTTCCGGGTAGACGATGCCCAGCCGGCAGCCGCGATGGCCGAGCATCGGGTTGGCCTCGTGCAGTTCGTGTACGCGCCGGGCCACCGCATCCACGGTCGTGCCCAGGATTTTCGCCATCTCCTCCTGCCCTGCCTTGTTCTGCGGCAGGAACTCGTGCAGCGGCGGGTCGAGCAGGCGGATGGTCACCGGCTTACCCGCCATTGCCCGGAACAGGCCGGCGAAGTCGTTGCGCTGGAAGGGCAGCATCTTGGCCAGGGCCTTTTCGCGCGAGGCGAGGTCCGTGGCCATGATCATCTCGCGCATCTCGGCGATGTGATCGAAGAACATGTGCTCGGTGCGGCACAGGCCAATGCCTTCCGCGCCGAAGGCGATGGCTTCCGCCGCCTGGTCGGGCAGGTCGGCGTTGGTCCGCACCTTCAGCTTGCGGTACTCATCCGCCCAGTCCATCACCAGCTTGAAGCGGCGGTAGACGTCGGACTTTTCCGGCGGCAGCTCCTTCTTGATGAGCACCTGGACCACTTCGCTGGGCTTGGTGCTGATGCGGCCCGTGAAGACTTCGCCCGTGAAGCCGTCGATGCTGATGTCGTCGCCTTCCTTGAAGGTCTGGCCCTTGACCTTGACGGTGCCGGCGTTGTTGTCAATGTCCAGTTCGCCCGCGCCGACGATGCAGACCTTGCCCATCTGCCGGCTCACCAGGGCCGCGTGCGAGCTGACGCCGCCCACTGCGGTGAGAATGCCCAGCGCCGCCTTCATGCCGCGCAGGTCTTCGGGCGTGGTTTCCTTGCGGACCAGCACCAGGGCCTCGTTCGGGTTGGCCGCCTTCATGGCCTCGGCCTTTTGCGGCGAGCAGACGATCTTGCCGGTGGCAGCGCCGGGGCCGGCGGGGATGCCCTTGGTCAGCAGCTTGCCTTCCTTGCTGGCCTTCTTCTTGGCTTCGGCGTCGAACAACGGCTGCAACAGCTGGCTCAGGTCGCCCGCCGGGATGAACTTCGACGAGATGGCGTCTTCCTTGGTAATCAGCCCTTCCTCGACGAGGTCGGTGGCCACGCGCACGGCGGCGAAGCCGGTGCGCTTGGCGTTGCGGGTTTGCAGCATGTACAGCTTGTTGCGGGAAATCGTGAACTCGATGTCCTGCATGTTGCGGTAGTGCTTTTCCAGCTTGTGGCCGACCTCGACCAGTTCCTTGTAGGCCGCCGGCATGTCCTTGCCGAGCGTCTCCTCGATGCGCTTGGTCGGCCGGGAACCGTTGACCACGTCCTCGCCCTGGGCGTTGATGAGGTAGTCGCCGTTCATGCCGGGCGCGCCGAGCGAACCGTCGCGCGTCAGGGCCACACCCGTCGCGCAGTCGTCGCCGAGGTTGCCGAAGACCATCGCCATGATGTTGCAGGCGGTGCCCCACTCGTCGGGGATGCCATACTGCCGGCGGTAGACGCAGGCCCGGTCGTTCATCCACGAGCCGAAGACCGCGCCGATGGCGTTCCACATCTGCTCGTGCGGGTCGGATGGAAAGTCCTTGCCGGTGTACTTCTTGATGGCCGCCTTGTAGTCCTTGATGATCCCGCGCAGGGATTCGACGCTCAGCTCGTTGTCGAGCTGGACGCCTTGCTTGTGCTTGGCCTGTTCGAGAATGTGCTCGAAGGGTTCATCCTTGTGGCCCTTCAGGCCCATGACCACTTCGCCGTACATGAGCAGCAGCCGGCGGTAGCTGTCCAGCGCGAAGCGCTCGTTGCCCGACTGCTTGATGAGGGCCTGCACGGTGTCATCGTTCAGGCCGATGTTCAGCACGGTATCCATCATGCCGGGCATGGAGTCGCGGGCACCCGAACGGCAGGCCAGCAGCATCGGATTCTTGGGGTCGCCGAACTTGGTGCCCATGGTCTCTTCGACCTGGCGCAGCGCGGTCTCGACCTGCTGCTTGAGTTCGGGCGGGTACTGCCGGCCGTGGGCGTAGTAGTAGGTGCAAACGTCGGTGCTGAGGGTGAAGCCGGCGGGCACGGGCAGACCGATGTTGGTCATCTCGGCCAGGTTGGCGCCCTTGCCGCCCAGCAGGTTGCGCATCTCGGATTTGCCGTCGGCCTTGCCGTTGCCGAAGAAGTAGACGTACTTGGTGGTCATGGAGGGTCTCGAAGCCGGAGTACGGGCGAAACACGAGTCCGCCGCGAGGGGTGCGGAGCCGACCGACTCGCAGGCAATGGTGAAAATGTATGGATGGGTGGGGGAGGTGTCCAAGGGGAGTGGGGGAAGGAACAACTGCTGCATTACTCAGTGTTGTAATGGTGTAGGTTTTCTTCCGAGATCAAGGTGATCGGACGAAATCGCCCCACCAAATGGGTCGTCTGTCGCTGCCAGGCGGACGAGCGTGAATAGCGATTGTGACAGCAAATCTCCTCCAAGGACTGTAATGTTGGAGATTCGACCAATGCCATGATCCCCGAACGGCTGAATTCGTGCTGGTCACCGGAAAGGCCGAGCGACCGTAACTGACAAAGCGAAGCGGCGTTTGCCAGCAACTTCGGACTTCGATTACCCAGATGATTGCCACCCAGTTGCATTGATCGCAAGTTCGACAGGTACGGACACTGTGCAAGGATTGCGACATGGAGATCAGTCAGGTCGCAGAACGAAAAGCCGAGCCAGGACAGGCGAGTCAACTCGGGCCAGGCGGCCAGCACCCGCATGGCGTCGGCTGTAAAGAGGTCGCATTCCCGAAAATGCAATCGATGCAAGCGCAGGCGCGACGCAAGGTCGATCAAGTTCTTCACCTCCTCGGCATTGATGACGCTGTCCCGGCAAGTCAGCGAAACGATGCACTTCAGGAGTGGCAGTCGAGCCAGGTCGGCAAAGTAGCTGCTGGAAAGCGTCAAATTGAGATCGATCCAGGCGCGTTCCTGCCGTACGCTGGCTACCAGCGAATGTAACTTCCAAAAGTCCAGGTCGAGCGAAGGCACACCGCGGTCGAACCGGCAACAGATCAGGTGGTCGGGAAAGATGGTTCTGAAATAGGGTTCCAGTCCTCGGCTGTACGCGCCGTACAGCGATTTCTCGCGTTGTTGAAGTTCTTGCTTGCGAACGTCGTTGTTTCGGATTGCAGCCAGTTCGCACTGCACCCGAATGAACTCGGCCCGTTCCGACTCGCCGCGGTCTTCGAGCCAGTCGGCGTAGATGAGGCGGGGCGCATCGTCGTCGGGATGGTCGAGGATGGTGCGGAAGAAGCCGGCTTCATCGGGCGTCATGGCGGGGGCGCTCGCTCGTGGATGATTCAGGAACCTGTCGCAATCGCCATTACCGCGTTGCGGGAAAAATCGTCAGGACGCATTCCGTCACTTCGCTCTTCCCACCGTGGCACGATTTCGCGGCGAATCTCGCCACATAAACTCGGTCCCGAAGCCGATCATGCTCGCATCAGGTCAAACCGCCGTCAAGGAGGATCGCGGGCATTGGCAGCGACAATCCTCCTCCTTGCCGGGTCACCTTCATGAAGCATTGCTGGTTGGCGGTCGTGGGTACGTTGCTGGTCGGAGTCGGCACCATGCGGGCGCAGGCCCCGGCAGCACCCGGTGCGCTCGACTCCCCTGCCTGGGCGGATGCCGGCCTGTCTTTGGAACCGTGCCCAACGCCACAACGTTCCTGGGCCAGCGCCGAGTACCTGATGTGGTGGATCGGAAACCACGCCGACGCCGTGCCCCTGGTGACGACTACCTCCGATAATCCCTTGATCCTGGGCAGTTCCGGGACCTCGACTTCACCGACCACGACGGTGTTGCTGGGCGGCGCCCTGGATTCGCCGCTGCGTTCGGGCGGCCGGTTCACCGCCGGTTTCTGGCTCGACGACACGGCCAACGTGGCCGTCGAAGGCAGCTACTTCTTCCTGGCTCCCCGCACGCTGACCCAGAGCGTCGGCACGCCGGGAACGCCCGGCTCGCCGAACCTGTTCGTTCCCTTCTTCGACGTTTCCGGTTTCCGCACGCTTACGGGGTTGCCGGGCGAGGCCACGGGGCCGATCGCCGGTCCCGGTTTCCCCTTCGCCGGGCCGCTCAATGTTCAGAACGGCGTCTTCACGGAGCGCTACCAGTCGAGCCTACAGGGAGCCGAACTCAACGGCCTGTACCGGCTGGCGACCGGCGGTTCATCCACCCTGGACCTGGTGGCTGGTCTTCGCTGGGTGCAGGTCCACGAAGACCTGAACTTCAGCGGCAATATCAATGGGGTGCCGGGCAGCAACCGCGACGGCCTGATCTACAACTTCCAGGACGACTTCAACGCGCGCAACAACTTCTACGGCGCCCAGCTGGGCCTGCGCACGCAGGTGCGCCTGGGTCGGGGCTTCGACCTGAGTGCGACCGGCAAGGTGGCTCTGGGCGCCATGCACCAGGCCGCCGCCATCAACGGCTTCACCTCCACCAACTTTATCACCGGGCTCCAGCAGGGCGGCGCCTTTAACGGCGCTGCGTTGCAGGCGCTCCCCGGCGGTGTGTTCGCCCAGCCCGGCAACATCGGGGATCACAGCCAGTGCCGCTTCGCCGTGGTCCCCGAAGTGACCGTCAACCTGAGCTATCAACTCGCCAGCTGGGTCCGAATCCATGCCGGCTACAACTTTTTGCTGCTCACGAATGTGGCCCGGCCCGACGACCTGATCGACCGCAACATCAACGCCTCCGCCACGGGCATGACCAACGCCCTTCGGGCCGCCGGATTCTTTTCCGTGGCTCCCGTCGGCCCCACGGCACCGACCTTCAACGGCCGCGATTCCGTCTACTGGGCGCAGGGCCTTAACTTCGGCCTGGGCTTCAGCTGGTGAACCACACCGCCGCCCGCCGCTCGCCGATGGATGATCCAGGAACCTGTCGCTCCACGGAAGGTCATTCTGGGTGCCATGCCCACGGCTTTGCGTGGGCCTGGGACGCTTGCAGGATTTCCATGCCCACGCCAAGCCGTGGGCATGGCACCCAGTTCCTTCCCATTGCACAACAGGTCGCTTGAGCCCGCACTAGCGCAGCGTCAGGCGCTGGATTTCATCCGGGTTCAGCAGCCGCGATGCGCCGGTGGGCAGGTCGCCGAGTGTGAAGCGGCCGATGGCGGTGCGCACCAGGCGCAGCACACGGTACCCGACGGCGGACCACATCCGGCGGATCTGACGGTTTCTGCCTTCCGTTAGCACCATGTCCACGGTGGCGTTCGCCGCAGTCGGATTGATGAGCTGGATGCTCACGGGGCGGGTGGGACCGTCGGCCAGGGTGATGCCCGCGCGCAGCTTCTGGAGCGTGGGGATGTCCGGAGTCCCACGGAGCGTGATGCGGTAGGTCTTGGGAACGTGATGCTCCGGTTCGGTGAGCTGCACGGCCAGCTGCGAATCGTTGGTCAGGAGGAGCAGCCCTTCCGAATCGGCGTCGAGCCGGCCGACCGGGAACAGCCAGGGCAGGTTCTCAGGCAGCAGGTCATAGACGGTGTCGCGGCCGAGTTCGTCCTGGCGGGTCGTCACCACGCCGCGCGGCTTGTGCAGGGCCAGCACCTGCCGGGCCTGCGATGCGTGGTCCTGTCCTTGCCGGCTGACGTGCTGGCGGTCGAGGTCGATCCAGGTCAGCGGGTCGGTAACCACCTGGCCATCGACGCGGACCTGGCCGGCGCGAATCCAATCCCAGGCCAGGGTGCGCGACCCCCAGCCGAGCTTCGACAGGGCACGGTGCAACTGCACGCGGCGACCGGCTTGGTGCTTCATCGTGGATTCCGTGCGACCGCAGGCGTCGGCCCGCCAAAACCATTCTATTCCCTATGCACCCGCCCGGTGGAACAGTACACTCAAATTCAGTGCAAGGAACTGCCCGGCGCGGCGAAGTCCCAGAGCAGCAGCGTTACTCCGTGGCAGTGGCGGCCGATCTCCCGTAAGGCCGTTCGGGATGGCTTCCGGGGCCAGCAAACCATGCCGACCATCACCGAATGCCCGTCGTGCCGGCGTAAGCTGCGCTTGCCCGACCATTTGACGGGCCAAGCGGTGCGCTGTCCGACCTGTGCCACGGCCTTCCCCGCGCAGCCGCTGGCGGAGGAGTCGCGCGAACCGGAACCAGCCGCCGCGGCGGCCGTGCCGGCGGCGCTGGTGCAGTCGCCCGGCGGCTTGCCCGAAATGAACCTGGACGACCTGCGCGGGCCAGTGGACCTGCCCGCGCCGCCCCGGCCGCTGCGGGCGGTGCTGGTGGACTCGCAGGGCAGCGATGGGCGCCCGCGAACCTGTCCCCATTGCGCCAATCCGCTGGCCGCTGCCGCCACGCTTTGCCCGGCCTGCGGGGAGGATGTGGACGCCGCCACGCCCGACTGGGACCGCAAGGGGGCCGTGCGCCGCGACTGCGAACCGCATCGTGGCGGGCTGATCCTGACCCTGGGCGTGATCGGGTTGGTGGGTTCGCTGATCCACATCTTCGCCATTGTCGGGCTGCCCTTGAGCATTGCCGCCTGGGTCATGGGGCAAGGCGATTTGAAGCTGATGGCAGCGCGGCAGATGGACCCACAGGGGATGTCGAACACGCAGGCCGGCAAGGTCTGCGGCATCATCGGCACGGTGTTCGGCTGCTTGTGGGCGCTCTTGCTGGGGCTGTTTCTGGTGGCCGTGGTGCTCGGTTAAACAGGTTTGAAAGCCCCTCTCCCCTGGCGGGAGAGGGGAACACGCTGTTAGGACTTTCGACGGCGACCCTCCCGCGCCGCCAGGACGAGGAACGATGCCCGACGAAACAATCATGTGCCCGGCGTGCAACCGCAAGCTGCGCGTGCCGGAGCAGGAACTGGGCCAGGTGGTGCAGTGCCCGCTGTGCCGGGCGGTTTTCACGGCTCCCATGCGCGCCAGTGCCCCGTTGCCCGAGGTGTTGCCGGTCCATCCGCAGCCGGCTGGCTCCGGTGTGCAATCGCGCACGATAGAGCCGGCACCGCCCGTGGCCGAGACCGCGCAGCCGCCAGCGGCGGAACGTGAACCGTCCGACGACGAGTCACCATCGCCGGAAGAGACCGTGGCGGCCGAGGACGCCGCCCGCCTGCGCGAACTCCAGCGCGTGCTGCTGGTGCCGGCGATGGGCCTGCTCGTCAGCGGCATCTTCGGCCTGTTCGGCGCTGCCAGGGAAATCTCGAACTGCTGGTCGCTGGGGGCTCCCGGCTGGGGCGGCGAGATCGAGCAGCGTCGGCAGGCGCTGCCGTCGTGGATGGCCGGTCTGTCGCCGCCGCCGTCGCCGGAAGTCGCCGAGGTCCACTTCTATCTCTACCTGCTGATCCAGTGCTTCCTGCTGTTCATCGCGCTGAGCGTGGTGTTCGGCGCGGTGCAGATGCTGCGCTTGCGAAACTACTGGCTGGCGGTGATCTGCTGCTGCCTGTCGTTCGTCAACTGCTCGCCCACATGCATGCTGAGCGCGCCGTTTGGCCTGTGGTCGCTGCTGGTGCTGCGCCATCCCGACGTGCGCGATGCTTTCGGTTAGCAGCAATGGTCCAGCAGCGAAGGTCCGCACAGCGGACCCTACAAAATTGCCGTAGGGTCCGCTGTGCGGACCGATTCGCCGAATGCCGCCTCCGGCGTGGGGTCGCGCCATGCTGAACGTCATCTCCTGTCCCGCGTGCGGCCGGCAGCTGCAACTGCCGGACGAGGCGCTCAGTCGGCACGTGCAGTGTCCGGGCTGCCGAGCGTCCTTCCCCGCGCGCCGGCCATCGCCATCACTCCCGGATAACGCGCCCATCCTGCGACTCATCGTCGAGGACGAGGTCAACGGCCCGCCCATCCAGGGCTTGCCGCCGCCGCCCCGGCCGCTGGCACCCGTGCTGCTCGAAGCGTCCGTTGCGGCCAATGCCGACCGCACCGACGCCGGACTGGCTCGCTGTCCCGCCTGCACGGCCCGCTACACGACGCACGACCAGCGCTGTCCGGCCTGCGGCACGCTGTTGCCCGAGCAGCGGGCCGGGCCGCCCTGGGACGGCGACCACGCGCCGTTGCGCCGCGACTGCGAACCGCATCGCGGGCCGTTACTGCTGACCCTGGGCCGATGCAGCATTGGCCTGTCCGTGCCGGGCATGCTCGGCGTGGCCTTCTTGCCCTTCTTGCTGGCTGCCCTGCTGGCAGTCGGCGGCGGCCTGGCAACTCACCTGCTGGCCGCGCAAGACCTCGAATTGATGCGCCGGCGGGAAATGGACCCCGACGGCGAACGAAGTACCATCACGGGACAGTCCTGCGGCAGTGTCGGTTTAGTGCTCGGCCTGATCGGAGTGGCCCTGGTCATCTTCTTCCGGCTGCCGTTGCTGCTGGCCGACCTGCGCTGACCACGGTGCGCCCCAACCGAAAGGGAATGTCGCGTCCATGCCCGAAATCATTGGCTGTCCCGGCTGTCAGCGTCAGTTGAAAGTGCCGGAAGAGATGCTCGGCCATGCCGTCAAGTGTCCCCGCTGCGGCCACACTTTCGACGCACCGGTCGCGCCCGCCACGACTTTGGAATACCGCGCCGTCGAACTGGCGGAGGAGCCCTCGCCCGCGCCCCTGCCGCCGCCATTGCCGGAACCGCCGGAACCCGACTACATCCAGCCGGAGCGCATCTATCCCGCACAATCGCCGCCGGGCAAAGTGCAGGCCATCGCCGTGATGACGCTGGTCGGCGGCATCCTGGCCGTGCTCACCGCCGTGGGGCTGCTGCTCACCTGCTACTGCGCCGCCTGGCCGGGCACCTACTACAGCCTGGTGCTGGGCATCCTCGCCATCATCAAGGGTTCGGCATTGCTGGGCCGGGAGGCGCATCGCGAGACCGCGCCGCGGACCATCGCCATCATGCAGATCGTCAATATCATCAACCTGGATATTCCCAACTGCGTGATGGGCATCCTGTCCCTGGTCTTCCTCAACGAACCTGAAGTGCGGCGCTACTACCGGGAGTGACCCGGCCCGAGGTGAGCATGCCAGCGATCGTCGATTGTCCGTCCTGCAACCGCAAGCTGCGCATCCCCGACGAACTGCTGGGGCGCAAGGTGAAGTGTCCGACGTGCAACACCACCTTCGACGCCGTGGCGTCGCCATCGGGCGGCGCGCCGCCAGCGCCGCCACCGCCGCCGCCCGGCGGAGTCACCGCCGCGCCGCCGACGGCCCCACCGCCGCCCGCCTTCACGCCCCCGCCCCAGGACGCGCCGCTGATGGCGCACAAGCGCTGCCCTTATTGCGGCGAGAACGTGCCCGCCGACCAGGAGCGCTGCCAGCACTGCGGCGAGGCCCTGGCCGGCGCGGATCGCCCCTGGGAGCAGCAAGGTGGCGGCGTCCGCCGCGATTGCGAACCGCACCGCGGGGCGATGGTGCTGACCTTCGGCATCATCAGTATTTGCGTCAGCCCGATCGGCTACTGCTGCGGCGTGCTGGGGATCGTGTTCGCCGGCATCGGCCTGGGCCTGGGTATTCCGGCCATCATCATGGGCAAGAACGACCTGGCGAAAATGCGCCAGGGAACGATGGACCCTCAGGGACAAGGGCAAACGCAAGCCGGCTGGATTTGTGGGATCATCGGCACCTCGCTGGCCGGCCTGGGGCTGCTGATCTGGCTGGCGAGCATCGCCTATCTGATTGCCGTGGTCGTCGGCGCGAACTCCGGTCGGCTCTAGTGCAGATGCAAGAGACATCTTGCTCAAGGGGAGACTTGGGTGCCATGCCCACGGCTTGGCGTGGGCATGAAACGCTTGCAAGTGCAAAGTCCAGGGAGTGATTGCCTGACCGCCGGCAGTACGTCGGGCTTTCCAGCCCGACAGGCAGCGCCGGTGATCCGCGGTGTCGTCGAGCGGGCGCAGCCAGCCCCTGGCGCGACCGGTCGGGCTGGAAAGCCCGACGTACTTCAGGCAACCACTC